>JAKSBE010000189.1 GCA_022361275.1 Kiloniellales bacterium | reverse complement strand
GCCCCCGAAGTCCCTGTGCGGTGCCAGGACGAAGCCGGCCTCGCCGCGGTGCCCCTCCAGCAGGGGGCCGCCGTCCCTGGCGAAGCCACGCCGGGCATCGGCACCGGCCCGCTGCACCTCGAAGCGATCGGCCAGAGGACCCTGCGGCAGCGCCGGGCCGCGCGCCGGTTCCAGCGGCACGAGCGCGGTCGCGCCGGGCCGGAGCGGCGGCGGGTTGCCGGAGATGGCGGGAAGCTGGTTCATGCGCTTCGTAGGGCTTTGCCGGGGACTTTGGAGATCGCTTCAGCCTCCCATACTACACATGATTTTCTTAAAATTGTAGATATTTTTGGGCCTTGCCGCCGATCAATCCAAGAAACCACTGGATCAGATATGGTATATAACAAATTAACCCTCTACAATCTACTCAAATCTAAGAAACTTATAGGGGAAGTATAGACCTGTATTAACCATATCTGTTTCTATCTCGGTATTTAATTCAAGCTTTATTAAAAGGGAACGGCGTATCTTGGCCGCGCGGCGCCAGAAGGTGCGCCAGGTCGCATCAGGTAGAACGACGATGCTTCACGTGGGAGCGGAGAGAGACGCCCGACAGCCGGCCTCCGTCGGGGCCGCCGCCGACCTGAGCCGCCGGCGGGCCGCCCTGGAGGCCTCGCTGGAAGCCTCGGGGGACGTCTTCTACGAATGGGACCTGGCCAGCGACCGGCTGACCCTGGCCGGCCGGGCGGCGCGGCTCTTTCCCGCCGATCCGACGGCCCTCCCGGTCCGGGGCGCCGACCTCAACGCCTGGATCCATCCCGAGGACCTGCCGCGCCGCCTGGCCGCCCTGGCGCAGCACCTGGACGGGGGCCGGACCTACGACTGCCAGTACCGCCTCTGCGGCGCCGACGGCGGCTTCCGCTGGGTCCACGACTGCGGCGCCGCCTTCGCCGATCCGCGCGGCCGGGCGATCCGGCTGGCCGGCTCCCTGCGCCTGGTCTCCGAAGGCGCGGCCCGGGCGACCGAGCTGGCCCAGCAGGGGCTCTACGATCCGGCCACCGGCGACGTCCAGCACCAGCCCCTGCACCGGGCCCTTGACCGGGTCTTCGCCGCCGGCGAGCGCGCCGGCTGGTGCAGCGCCGTGGCGGTCCTGGGGATCGACTGGTCGGCGGGCGACCCGGCGGCGCGGGTCGGCGACGCCGTACTGCTCGAGATGGGCCGCCGCCTGGATCGCCACCTGCGCGGCGGCGACGTGATCGGGCGCCTGGCCGGCGACCGCTTCGGACTGCTGCTCGGGCGCTGCGACGCCGAGGCGGCGCGGCTGACCCTGGAGCGGATCGTCGGGGTCCTGCAGCGGGACCCGGTGCGCCTGGACGACGGCTCGGTCAGCGCCCGCCTCTCGGCCGGGGTGGTGCTGGTCCCGGCCCAGGCGCGCAGCGGCCGCGACGCCTTGGCCCGCGCCGAGCAAGCGCTGTCACGGGCGCGGGGGATGGGCGGTTCGGGGGACGGTTCGGGGGGCGGCGCCCCGGTGGCGCTCTACCGGCCGGCGGCGGCGCAGCGGCAGAACCACGCCCGCGCGCTGCGGACCGCGCGCGAGGTCCGCGAGGCGCTGGAGGAGCGGCGCCTGCGCCTGGCCTTCCAGCCGGTGGTCGATCCGCGCTCGGGCGCGGTGCGTTTCCACGAGGGCCTGCTGCGCCGCTGCGAGCCCGACGGCCGGGTGACCGGCGCCGGCGCCTTCATCGCGCAGATCGAGCCTCTGGGCCTGATCGGCGGCATCGACCGCCGGGTGCTGGAGCTGAGCCTGGCCGAGCTGGAGCGCGATCCGGCGATCAACCTGGCCTTCAACATCTCCGGCCTGACCGCCGCGGACCCCGAGTGGTGCGCGGCGCTGTCGCGCGCCCTGGCGGCGCGTCCCGAGCTGGGCCCGCGGCTGATCGTCGAGATCACCGAGACCGCCTCGCTGCACGATCTGGAGGAGGCGGCCGGCTTCGTGCGCCGGCTGCACGACCTGGGGGTCCGGGTCGCGATCGACGATTTCGGCGCCGGCTGCACCTCGGCCGCGCAGCTCGTCGCCCTGGCCGCCGACCTGGTCAAGATCGACGCCGCCTTCTCGTCCGGCATCCGCAGCCATCCGCAGAAGCAGGTCTTCCTGCGGCGCCTGCTGGAGCTGGCCGGCGACCTCGGCCTGACCACGGTGGCCGAGGGGATCGAGAACGCCGCCGACGCGGCCTTCCTCGGCGCCTTGGGCGTCGACCTGCTGCAGGGCCACCACTTCGGCGTCCCGACCCTCGACCCGCCCTGGGCGCGCGCCGGGGCGGCGTGAGGCCCGGGCGCGAAGGCTTCGCTTCCCCGGTTCCCGAGACCGCCGCCGAAGGGCCGGGATCACCCCGCCAGCCGCAGGCCGTGGACCAGGGCCGGGTAGTCGGGCCGTTCCGGGCCGATCACGCCGTGGCGGATCAGGAAGTCGATGTTGACCAGGGCAACGTTGAACTTGAAGTCGTCGCCGGCCTCCAGGACCTCGAGCACCCGCGCGAGGGGCCAGAGGAAGAACTCTTCGACCTCGCCGTCGCTGCAGACCGGCTCGAAGTCGGGCGGCAGTTCCAGGTCGTAGCAGTAGAGCAGGTCGTGGCGTAGACCCTCGGCCAACCCGGTGATGTAGGACACGGCGCCGACCGGCTTGGCCCGGGCCGCCAGGGCCGCCGGGATCGAGGCCTCCTCCGCCGACTCCTTGATCAGGTTCTCCTGCAGGGAGAGGCCGTAGGGCTGGCCGCCGGCGACGATCTGGTCGAGCTTGCCCGGCGCCGTCGCCTTGTCCTTGGCACGCCGCCCGACCCAGAGATGCAGGCCGTCGTCCTCGCGGACGAAGCCGTTGACGTGAATGCCCTGGCCGCCGGTGCCGAAGAGCGGCACCGCGCCGCGCTCCAGGCGCAGCAGCGGCGGTTCCGACCAGTCCGCGTGGACCGCATAGTCCTCGTTGCGCAGGCGCCGGATCGCCCCGGCCGCGTCGAGCGACAGGACCACCTCGCGCAGCGCCGCGGAGCGCGATTCGAAGTCGGCGTAGCGCGTCTTGAGGGCGACCGACGCCGCGCCGAGGTCGAAGACCTCTTCGAAGCGCCGGAGCTGCGGCGCGAAGTCCTTGCGGATCCGGCCGACCCTGCGGCCCTCCACGAGGAAGGGCAGGTAGTCCTCCGGGGTCCAGCGGCGGCAGGTCTCGATCCGATCGCGCAGGCTCACGAAACGCGCTTCTCCGAAATCAGCACGCTGTCGACGTAGTGCAGCTGGCGCAGGCAGCGGGCGACGTAATGCGCGGTTTCGCCGCTGAGGCCGCGGACCTGGAGGTCGATCGACAGCTCCGGACCGCCGCTGGGGCCGCTGGGGCCGACCACCTCGCTGACCCAGCGCGAGGGCACCAGGTTGCGCTTGGCGAAGAGCTCGAGCACGCGCGACATCACGCTGGGCTCGGCCTCGGCCTGGATGGAAAAGCAGAACACGCCCGCCGCGGCGGACGACGTCGATCGTCGAGGTCGGAAGAAAGGTGAAGGGGCCTCAAGGGCCGGTGCGGGCGGCGACATGCTGCGCAAGCTCCACTTCGGTGTTGACGAGGAAACGGCGAGTTCCCGGCGGCCCGATGGGCGCCGGGCCGCTAATTCGCTCGTCACGGCCGAAGGGGCGTTGCGTCGTCATGCCCCGACCTTAGTCGCGGCCCCGGGGCGAATCAAGATCAACGCCGCCGGAGGAGTCAAGAACGCCACCCTTCTTCTCCGCAGGCTAACCCGGTGCGGCATCCCGGGAGAATCGCTTGATTGTCCCGGCGACAAAGCCGCCCTAACGTGGCCTCGGTCCCAAGAGATCAGGCGATCCCCATGGCCCTCGACGCGCTTCGCATCTCCGGCTACCGCTCCCTCAGGGAGCTGCGCGTGCCGCTGTCCGGGCTCAACGTCTTCACCGGGCCCAACGGCTGCGGCAAGAGCAACCTCTACCGGGCACTGCTCCTGACCGCAGCAGGCGCGCGCGGCGAGCTGGCCAAGGCCCTGGGCGCGGAAGGCGGCATGCCCTCCGCGCTCTGGGCCGGGGAGCGCGACCGGGGCAGCGTGCGGATGCGGCTCGGCTTCACCAACGAGAACTGGGACTACGAGATCGCCTGCGGCCTGCCCATCGGCGGGGCCCGCGCCTTCCTCCTCGACCCGCTGGTCAAGGAGGAGGAGGTCCGCTACGTCGGGGGCAGCCGGCCGATCGCGCTGCTGGAGCGCAAGAACGCCAGCGTCTGGCTGCGCGGCGAGGACGGCCGCCGGGTCTCCTATCCGCTCGCCGTGCTTCCCTCGGAATCGGCGCTGTCGCAGATCGTCGACCCGCAGCTCTATCCGGAGCTGGCGGCGCTGCGTCAGGAGATCGGCAACTGGCGCTTCTACCACCACTTCCGCACCGACGCCGACACGCCCCTGCGCCGGCCCCGGACGGGCGTCCTGACGCCGGTGCTGGCGAACGACGGCGCCGACCTCGCCGCGGCGCTGCAGACCATCCTGGAGATCGGCGACGGCGCCGGCCTGGAAGAAGCGGTCGACGCCGCCTTCCCGGGTTCGGCGCTGGCGATCTTCCAGGAGCGCGGCCGCTTCGAGGTCGGCCTGACCATGCCCGGCATCCGGCGTCCCTTCGAGGCGCGCGAGCTGTCCGACGGCACCTTGCGCTACCTCTGCCTGCTGGCCGCCCTGATGAGCCCCCGGCCGCCTGGCCTGCTCGCCCTCAACGAGCCGGAGACCTCGATCCACGCCGATCTCTTGGCACCGCTGGCGCAGCTCGTCCTGCGCGCCGCCGAGACCACCCAGATCCTGCTGGTCACCCATGCCGAGATCCTGGCCGGCCACCTCGAAGCCGCCGGCGCCGCGGTCTTTCGTCTGGAGAAGGTCGAAGGCGAGACCATGCTGGCGGACTAAACACTTAGATCAAACTGCGCCTCATTGGCATCAATGAGGCGCAGATAAGCAGTCCCTAACCTCCGGGACGCGTCGCCCGGATGTCGATGAAGATCACGACCTCGTTGCCGACCACCGAGGTGTCGGTCCAGAGACCCTGTCCGACGCCGTAGTCGAGGCGCTGGACCTTGAGCTCGCCCTTGGCCACGGCGCGCAGCTGGCCGGGCTGATCGGGATCGGGGGCGATCTCCAGGGTGAAGGGCAGGACCACGTCCTTGGTCACGTCGCGCATGGTCAGGCGGCCCGCGGCCTCGTAGCCGCTGGCGCCGTTCCGCTTGAAGCCCTCGGCCTCGAAGCGGGCCCGGGGCCAGGTCGCGACGTCGAAGAGCGAGGCCGAGCGGATGGTGTCGTCGCGGTCCTTGCTATCGCTGTTGACGCTGGCGATGTCGATGGTCACCGCCACCCGGCTCCGGTCCAGCGCCTCTGGGTCGAAGCGGATCTCCGCCTCGAAGGTCTCGAAGACGCCTTCGACCGGCGCGCCGCCCTGGGTCGCGATGAAGCCGACCCGGCTGCCGTCCTGCACGGCCCAGTCCGACGCCTCGGCCGGCGCCGGCGCGCCCGCCGACATACCCGCCGATACCAGGGCCGCGATCACGGCCAGAACCCACAGCTTCACGTCGCCGTCTCCTCTAACACGCCCGTTTGCAACTTCTGCGCCCGGCTTCCAGGTTCGGCTCCTATTAGCTCTGCACAGAGATTATGACATTTTGCGATGGGTCGTCATCGCAAGATCGGAAGCTGTTCCGGTGGCACGAGGAGTTCGATGCTGCGCGGCTTTCCCGGCCCGGTAGATCGCCTTCATGTCCCTGGCCACCTGGCGCCGGTCCTGGTAGGCGCACAAGGACAGGCCGTGGCGCATCAGATGGACGATGCAGGTCTGGACCTGGGTCTCGGGGAAGACCGCGTTGATCGCCTCCG
>JAKSBE010000412.1 GCA_022361275.1 Kiloniellales bacterium | reverse complement strand
GACCTGGACGACCGGGACCTGGACGACCGGGACCTGGACGACCGGGACCAGAGCGATCGCCGTGGCGCTGCTCCTGGCCGTTGGCCTGCTTGCCGGCTGGTTTGCAGCAACGCCTCCCCCGGAAGAAACGGCTGCCTCCGGTGAAGGGAACGCCGGCGTGCCTGCGGCCGAGACCGCGGGCTCTGCCGAAAGCGCGCCCGCCCAGAACGCCCTCAAGGCGCTGAGCAGCGCCGAGAGTTCCGAGTCGGCCCAACAACCCGAGGCCGAGACGCCGAGGGTCGACGTGGTGCGGGTCGAAGAGGACGGCTCGGCCATCATCGCCGGCATGGCGGTGCCCGGCGCCGAACTGATCGTGCTGCACAACGGTGCGCCGATCGGCGTCGCCCAGGCCGACGACTTCGGCCAATGGGTGCTGCTGCCGGAAGAGCCCCTGCCCGAAGGCTCGCACGAGTTCGGCCTGGTCGTGAAGACCGTGGAGGGATCGGTGACCCTGCCGGATCCCGCGGCGCCCGAAAGCGATGCGCCCGAGACGGGCGAATCGGGAGGTGAGGCCGGCGATTTGCCGGCCCTGGACCCGGCTCTGGACGAGGAAAGCCGCCTGCCGGCGCCTGGTTCCAAGCCCGTGCAGGCCTTCGCCGAAGCCCCTCTGCCGCCGCAGAAGCCGGCGGTCCACACCACCACCGCCCCCGCCCGAGACCACACGCCCCCCTACGTCGTCCAACTGGCCTCGGCGCCCAGCGCCGAAGGCGCCGCTTCGGAGTGGCAGCGGCTGCGCAAGGCACATCCCGATCTTCTGGCACGTCAGGACCTGACGGTCCAGGAAGCCGACTTGGCCGGGCGCGGCGCCGTGTTCCGGGTCCGTACCGGCAGCTTCGAGACCCTGTTGGCGGCCCGCCGCTTCTGCGCGGCTTTCCGCCGGCAGAATCAGGAGTGCCTTGTCGTCAAGCAGACCCAAGTCGTCAAGCAGACCGAGGCCGACGCGACCGCACCGCCGCGCACCCGTCTCAGCCGAAACCACTATTGATGGCCGTCCGGCCACCCCGGGCCTCAGGCCTCCTGGTCCTGCAGCAGGCCGATGCTGCGCAGCAGATTGCCAACCTCGCGCCGCGCGGCGAGGTGGCTGCTGACCGCCTCCGCGCCCTCACCCAGCGGCAGATCGAGCACCGTCATGCCCTTCAGGAATAGCTCGCGGTAGATCACCCGCTCGCCAAAGCCCGGTGCCAAGCGGAATCCGATACGCTGGCCCAGCTTCTCCAGCAGGACCCCGATCTCGCGCTTGTTGCGCGGCTCGATGTGGCTCATCCGGTTGCGCATGACCACCCAGTCGATCGGCCTGCGGCCGTTCACCACCCGCTGGTTGTTCTGCTCCCAGACCATCCGGCTGTAGACGCTGGGGCCCAGGACCTCGCGGCGTTCGCGGTCGATCTCGGCGATCACGTCGAGATCGAGAAAGGAATCGTTGATCGGTGTGATCAGAGTATCCGCGTTGAGATGGCCGAGCCGCGAGAGATGGCTGTCGCTGCCCGGAGTGTCGATGACCAGGCAATCGCAGCCCGAGAGCGCCGAGAAGGCGGCCTGCAGTTTCTCGCGCTCCTGGGCCTCCGCCTTGCGGCGACCGGCGTCGCCGCTGACGAAGACCCGATGATGATCGGGCAAGGGCAGATCGGCGCCCGCCTGCTCGACGTGGCGCTGACGATGCTCGAGATAGCGGGAGAGGCTGCCCTGGCGGGCGTCGAGGTCGATGCTGCCGACCCGGTAGCCCAGGCGCAGCAGGCCGACGATCACATGCATCGCCGTGGTCGACTTGCCGGACCCGCCCTTCTCGTTTCCGAGGACCAGGGCGTAGGGCCGCCGGCCCTGGTCGTCCGGTATCAGAACCGCTCCGTCCAACTTCGCCGCTCGCCCCCCATCGCGATCTCCGGCCGCGAGGTCCGTCCCGAAGCAGCTCGCGCCCACCTGAACGCAGACACGCCGCTCGACCTCCAGGGTTGGATCAAACGGCGCCCACGCGAAGGCCGTTCGATCAGAACAGGATCTTCCACTCCTCGTCGTCGGCCTCGCCCAACTCCGGCAGATGGAACTCGGGCCGGTGCCGCGCCGATGCTTGCACCTCTGGCCCCGGCAGTTCGGCCTGCTGCTTCTCCGCGACGGCCGGCTCGCGGATCGCCCGCAGGCCGGCGACGCGACGCGCCAGCACTTCGTCGGCCGCCCAGGCCAGGACCTCGGCGCCGTCCTTGCCGCGATGGACCGCGGCCCAGCGCTGGTACTTGGTCGAGAAGATCGCACAGACGATGTTCTCGCCGGGCACGGCCGCGTCGAGCGAGGTGGTGAAGGCCGGGATCTCACCCTCCATCAGCTCGAAGACCAGGTCCCAGGAAGACCCCTCGTCGATCAGGAGCCGCACCATCTGGCGGGTGTCCCGCCCCACGGCGCCGCAGTGGTAAGCGACGAGGGCATCCAGCTTGCGGTCGCCCGAAGGCGCCTCCTGCAGCGCGACGATGAGATCTCCCCAACTCGTGACGTCATCCATCTTCGACTCCGGGCCTATCCGGTTCGAGGACGCGATTTCGCGCTCCCTGGTCCCAGACCCCGGCCGCCCAGGAGTCTGGGGGCGCCGTCTCGCGAAGTCGGACACGCAACGGTCATGACCGCAGGGAAACAGTGCCCTCTGCGGTCACGGGCCGACGGAAAGCCCCCCTTCCCCGGCCTCCCGGCTCGCGATTCGCTGCTTCATTCTACCTTTTCGCAAGCGCGGCGAAAAACTGCGAGTGGCCGGTCGGTGAAGAAATCCCGTCGGGAGGGCCTTCCGCAGCCCGCGGCGGACCGCGATCGCCTCAGGCCGCCAGGGACATCAAAGCCGACTGCAGCGCCGGGACGTCGATCGGCTTGCGCAGCGCCTCGACCCGGCGATGGCCCTTGGCCTGGGCGAGACGCTTGGCGGCGTCGATGAAGCTCGAACCGTAGCCGCTCAGAATCAGCACGCAGGCGCGCGACTCCTGGTCGCAAAGCCAGTTGAGCAGCTGCAAGCCGTCGCCTTCGGGCATGACCATGTCCAGGCTGACGACATCGGGAAGGAAGTCCCGATGCAAGGCCCGAAAGTCCTCCGCGTGCCGGGCGACCCGGACATCGAAGTCGAGTCCGACCGCCACGTCACGAACGTAGGCGGAGAACACCGGCATGTCGTCGATGACGAGAAGTCTAGGCGTCCGCACCCCGTATTGCGAAGACGAGCCGCATCGCCTTCGTCCCTGCCAGCCAGACAATCAGGAACCGCTACCGCTGGTTGCTCCGGTCATCATCAGCCTAAGAAATCTTGTTGTCAAGCAGTGGCTTACGAAGATTCTTTCATAAGCCCTCAAGGCGTAGCTGTCAGGTGATATACACGTAGAAACGTGTGATATCACTGTCGCTCGCGGGCCTATCCGCGACGACGCGGGATGCGCAGAGTTTGGATCCCCCCGGACGAGATCAGGCGCTCTTGCCGTCTCCGGTGAGCAGGGCGTGCAGCAGCGGCCGGAAGCTGTCAAGGTCCGGCGTCCTGGCACATGGTACCTTGGCGGCTTCGTCCCAGCGGCGCAGGCGTACGGCCGCCTCGGCAAAGGGCTGGGCGATGAAGGACCCGGCCTCGCGCTCGGTGAAGGCACCGCCCTGCAGCTCCAGGCTACGCCTGGAGCCTTCGGACAGGCGATCCAGGTAGACAGGATCTTCCACGCAGAGGTAGCGTTTGGCCGCCACATGCAGGCGCACCGGCTCGGTGACCTCGCGCGGAAACCAGCGGGCGAGAAGATGAGCGCCGCGGTTCTCATGCAGGTCGTCGACGGCTTCGGACATGGCCGCTTCCGGCTCCCGGTAGATCAGGTGGCCCACGTCGTGCAGCAACGCGGCGGCCACCAGGTGGTCATCGGCATCCGCGGCCTGGGCCCAGACAGCGCACTGCAAGGCGTGGTCCAGCTGCGAGACCGGCTCCCCGCCGTAGCGCCGGGCGCCGGCGGTGGTGAGGATCTGCATCAACTGGTCCACCGGGTCCATATCCCATCCTCTCGACTCGTGCACGCAACCGGCCGGAAAACACCGGGCCTTTGGGAACAGACCCGGGCAGCGTCGCCAGCAAGCCGTTGCGTGCTCGGTCCCGTATCAAAGCAAAGAGCCGTGACAACGGCATGACAAGGCGAGACTCAGCCGCCTCGGACGGCTCAGCCCAGGGCCAGGACGTAGCGACCGATTTCGCGGAAGGGCACGCTGCCGTCCGGCTGCGCGAAAAGCGACAAGGCGTCCAGCGTCACTGGCGGTTCCAGGGCCACGCCGAAATGATCGCGGGCCGAGGCCTTGACCTCGCTGCGCTCGGGCTCGGAAAGCCGGGACGTCAGGGTCATGTGGAAGCGGAACTCCTCCATCACGTAGGGGTAGCCCCAGCGGTCCAGAAGCGCGGCCTGCACCTCGCTGAGGCCGCGCCCCAGATTGCGCTTGCGCTCCTCCGGGGTCAGCGGCTCGCGCAGGTCGTCGAAGGATTCGACGCAGGCCGCGGCCAGGCTGTGTAACGCCGCCAGGGGGGCGGCGGTCATGAGGGCCAGGAAGCCATCCAATTCAGAGATCTCCAGCGCGATGGCCGGCACCGCCTCCATCTCCGACGCCACGCGGCTGCAGCGTTCCTCCAGGGCGCCGAGCGAAAGACCCTTCTTGAGACAGAACGGCGCCTTGAGGGTCGCGTGAAAGCCGTAGAAGCCCGGCCTCTCGGTCAGTTCCGCCAGGCGTTCACGCGAAATCCCGGGCAGGTCCGGGCGGGCGACGGCATAGCCGCTACGGGCATCCCGACCCAGCCACGACGCGCCAACGCTCGAGAGCGCGTCTTGCTCCGCAGGCGCAAAGTAGATGGCAAAACGGGGCCGCTTCGAGGCATTCATGCCGGCTCCCCTCTGGATCGAGAACATCCTCGGCGAACGTGGGGGTCGGAACGCGGCGGCGCAAGCCCTAAACGGATGAGGGCTTTTCCTTAATCCCGCTTTCGCCGCCGCAGGCCGTCGCAGCCTTTTTCGCCTTGGCGAAAGGCCCATCTCTTTCAGAGGATTAGGAGGCGCGGCGATCCTGAATTGCGGCCTGTCGAAAGGCCTTTTCGCAAGGCGGCTATTCGAGCAACTCGTTCCAGCCGCGCAGGATCTCCCGCTCGCCGCTGGATTCGCTGAGGTTGTAGAGCGGCCGCGGGATCGCGAGGCGCTGGCCGCCGTCACGGGTCACCGGGCGGTAGGTGAGCCCGACCTGCTGGCGGGTATGTCGGGTAAAGAAGAGATCGAGGGGAATCGAGACGAAGAAGCCCTTGTCGAACTGACCCTCGCCGAACGCCTCTGGCGAGACGTCGGTCTTGGTCGCGAAGACCCCGAAGGTGACGCCGTTGTTGAAGGTCCTGGAGAGCTCCAAGGTCGCCCCCCAGTCCTGCGCCAGATAGCGCCCCGCGCGGACGGTGGACAGGATCTCGTACCACGGCAGCCTGTGGTAGTAGCTGACATGGCCGGTCACCACGTCATAGTCCTGCAGTCCGAAGAGGCCGTCGAAATCCCGCTGCCTGACGTAGTTGACGTCCAGCCCGACGGCCCAGCGCTTGCCCTGCGGCCGGTAGAGCACCTCGCCGCCGACACCGGCGAACATCAATTCGAAGATACCAACCGAGGCGCGGCCGTAGACCTCCGGCGTCAGCTTGGTGACGTAGTCGAGATGCAGGTCGTCGATCCAGATGTCGCCCTCCTTCAGATAGCGGGCGATATCGCTGCGCACCCTTGGCAGACGGCTGTCGGAATCGAGCTCAAGGTCGTCGAAGTTGTTGTAGATGTCCTTACCGACCGCGCCACTGATCGAAAGGCCCTGGCTGAGTTGAACCTGCGCCGCGGCCCGGCCATAGAACTGGAAGAAGAAGAAGTCGTCCGGGCCGCCGATCTGCTGGCGCATTTTCGGCAACAGCGACCAGGTGAACTGCGGATAGCGGTCCTCGTTCTCCACCCCCTGCCCGGTGCCTTCGAGCGAGGGCGCTTCGAGCAGGGCGTTATGCCAGACCTCCTCGGTGCTGCCGGCGCTTTGCAGCGCGTTCTCGAGGTCCCTGCGCATGATCGTGGTCTGGCTGACCGGCACCCCGAGCTCGGTCAGGACCACGCTGATCTCCTCGATGTGCCGCGGCACGTGGGCGGCGACGGCCCGTGCCCCGCGTCCGACCGCGCGCGCCGGGTTGCGGTAGCGGTCCTGGGAGAAGTGCGCGGTCGCCCGGATGCCCTGCATGTCGAAACGCTCGCCCCGGAAGCCCTGCCGCTCCAGTTCGGCGAAGACCCGCTCGGCCACGCGGCGCAGCCGGTCCTTGGGGTCGCCGGGGGGCTCGGCGGGCTCGGCATCCTGGAAAAAGGCTTGGGTGGTCGGATCCGGCTCGGGGAAGAGGCCCAGCCACTTCGGATCCGGCGGCTCGACCAGGGCGATGGGGCTGCCGGTCAGAGTCACGGAGCGCAGGAGGTCCCGCTTCTCGAGCACGATCTCCCAGTCGTCCTCGTCCTCCCGGGTCGCGACGACCCGGACCCGGTCGACCGGGCCGTTCAGCTCCGCCCGGATGACCTGCAAGGCCGCGGTGGCCAGCGCCGAGGCGCCGGGCCGCGGCGACTCGACCGGCACCCTGAGGATCGCGTCCGACGCCTCGTACTCGATGTCCGACACGGTGACGCCGAGCCTCTCGAAGTCCTTGAAGAGACGCTCCACCGTCAGCGTGCGGTCGACGGCCTCCGGCACGGTCAGGAGCGCCTGCCGGACGGCGACCGGGCCGTCCATGCCGTAGACCGGCTCTTTCCGCGGCTCGACCTCGGGCGCCGCCACGTCGAGCTTGGGGAAACTCTTGTCCTCCATGAAATTGGCGCTGATGCTGGTCCGCAGCATGAACTGGTTGCCCCGCTCCAGGCCGGCGGAAAGGCGCCACCAGGGAAAGAGGTCGTACTCCGCGGCGACGTTCAGCGGGAAGTCCACGTCGAACTGGTTGCCGAGCGGCTCCTCCCGGTAGCTGTTGCTGTCGTACTCCACCTTGAAGCGGAGACCGTCGACCGGCGCGAGGTACTCGACGCCGCCGAAGAAGGCGATTTCCTCGCCGCGGAAGAAGTCGAAGCCGAGACCGCCCGCGCCGCCCGAGTCGCCCCGCTCCTTCGCGCTGTCCGAAAGGAAGCCGAAGGGATTGGCGACATGGCCGCGGCTGCCCGCGTTGCCCCAGGCCACCCCCAGGGTGAAGTCCCAGTTGTAATGGCGCCGGCTGGCGACCAGGAACTCGCTGCCGAAGAGGTCCGTGCCGCCGACGTCGCGGAGACCGACCGCGATCTGTGGAAAGTGCTGGGTTTCCTCCAGCATCAGGATCTTGAGATCGATGCTGCGGTCCTTGTAGCTCTGATCGCCGCTGAACTCCCGGTTGTTGCTGTAGCGGCGGTTGCTGACGTCGGTGTAACGGAAGGTGCTTTCGAGCCAGTCGAAGATCTGCAGGGTGAAGAAGCCGCGCGTGTAGGGATCGACGTAGGAGACCCCCAGATGCGTCTCGCCTTCCGGATGGAAACGGGCATTGGGCATCTGTAGCAGCCCGGTGCCGCCGAAATCGTTGACCGAGGGCGTGTACTCCAGGTATTCGGCGTCGCTCAGCGCGTTCTCTTCATCGTCCGGCCACGCCAGCGGCTCGGCCCGGTCCGCCTCCTGCTGGTCGTCCGCCCCCTGCTCGAAGGCGACCGAGACCGGCTTCGCGCCAGGGCCGGATGTCTGCAGTCCGACGAGTGTGACGAAGGTGACGCCTAAGGCTCTAAGTAGAAGCCGCCTCAGGCCCGGGCTGAATCCCCCCATCGCCCATTGGTCCCCCCTGCGAGAACGATGCGCCGGCCTTGTGGCCGCCTAGTTGCTTATGACCGAGAGCGAGGCCGCGGAGATCGCGAGCTTGCTCATGATTTCCACCAGGGTCACCGAGAACGCCGTCAGGTCGAAGGGCTTCGGATCGCGTGGCACCACGATGGTGCTGCCGGGGGGAATCTGCACCGCATCGTAGTTCCAGGACGAAACCGAGACCGGCTGTGCCTCGCCGTTCGGCAAGACCACGAAGATCCGGCCCTCGTCCGCCGCCTGCTGGGTGCCGCCGGCCGCCCGGATGTAGGCGTCCGCCGCCTTGCCCGAGCGGAACTGTATGGTCCCCGGATTCAGCACCTCGCCGCTGACCGTCACGTGGTTCGGACGCTTGGGCAGGTGAAGGCGGTCGCCCGGCTCCAGGATCGTGTCGAGCTCCGGGCGCGCGTCGAGCACGGTCGGATCCGCTTCCACCACCACCCGGCCCACGGCCTCGGTCTGGCGCAGACGGGCGGCCAGGTCGCGCACCGCCAGCACCACCGCCTGCGGATTGGCGTCGCTCTTCTGCTGGATGTTGCCGCTGGCCAAGGCCTCGGCCAGGCCCGATTCGAGGTCGAGCGCGGCGCGCTGGAAGGCCGCCTGCTCCTGCTCCTTGACCCGGGTCCGGGTGAAGACGGAGCCCTCGGGATAGGCTTCCTCGGTCAGGCCCCCGGCCCGCGCGACCAGCTCCGAGAGCCTCTCGCCCCGGCGGATCGTATAGACTCCGGGGCGCCTGAACTCGCCGGAAAGGAACACGCCGCCGGCATCCCGCTGCGAGAAGCGCGGGTTGAAACGGACGATGTCACCGGGATGCAGAGGCACCCGCGCCAGAGAGTCCTTACGGGCATCGATGGTGTTGCGAACCGAGGACTGGCTGCCGCCGTCTTCGGTGACCTCGAAGCGGGACAGCTCGATCTGGCCGAGGTCGGCCTCGGGGGTCAGGCCCCCGACGACCGGCACCAGGGCGCCGGCCGAGGTGCCCGGCGCCACCGGATAGACGCCCGGGATCCGCACCTCGCCCTGGACCGCGACGACGTAGTCGAGCACGAAGGGCAACAGGTTCGGATAGCGCTCGAAGATCTCGGGGCAGCGCCCGCTCGCCGGGACCGCGGCCTCGGTCTCCGGATTGAGGAAAAGCCGGGCCTTGGCGAAGCGCTCGGAACGGCTGCGCGAGACCACCGACGCGAGGGCGTAGAGCCCCTTGCAAGCGGAGAGTCCCGAGGTCGAGGTCTCGCCGGACAGGGGCGACCCGGCGGTCAGGCCGACCGGCCGCGCCAAGCTTCTCCGCGACTCCTCCGCTCTCGGCCCGAGGGCCGAGGGCGCGAAGCCGGCGCGCTCGCTTTCCAGGAGATCCAGGGCCGAGAGGCCGCCGCCGTCGGTTGCCTCGCCCCGCATCCCGATGCCGCCCAGGAGCTCGCCGGCGATGACCTCATCGGGGTTCTCGCCGTCGATCACCGCCTGCACGGCGGCCGAAGAGAGGAAACGGATGTCCTCCACGTCGAGGACGATCAGGCGATCGTTCGGCTTGAGCGGAACGTCCGCCTCCCCGGCCGCTATCCGGCCGAGGTCGAGAGGCACCAGGTGCCGGGCCTTGGTCACCGGATCCGTGGTCTCCAGCGCCGAGAACAGCAGGTAGGGATTCTCCTTGAGGATGTCGGACGCGTTGACCACGCTGCCGACGGTCCGGTCCCAGCGCAGCGAGCGCGGGCCGGGCACCGAGACGTGGCCGTCGACGAAGAAGGCCCCCTCCCAGGAGTAGCCCATCTTGGCGACCAGGATCATGTCGCCGCGGCGCACGGGCGCGCCCTGCGGATCGTCGACCTCGACCATCGTGTCGCCGCCCTCCTCGTCGGCGGTCATCACCAGGTAGCGATAGCCGGAAGGGCGCAGCGTGCCGCCGGCCATGTCGACCGCTTCGCCGACGCTCATTTCGTCGGCCCGGCCGTTGACCTCGTAGATGCCCGGACGCTGGACGTCGCCGGCGACGCCGATGGTCTTGCCGATCGGCGGCACGAAGACCCGGTCGCCCTCCATCAAGGCGAGGTCGTCGTCGAGCTGTCCGGTCAGCAGAAGATCGTAGAGGTCGACGCCGAAGGAGCGGCCGCCGCGGATCAGTTGAATGTGCCGCATCGAGCCGGACTTCTGGACGCCGCCGGCCGCGGCGATGGCGTCGAAGACGCTGGCCACGCCGGTCATGCGATGGATGCCGGGCTGCCTGACCTGGCCCAGGACCATCACCGGGAAGTTGCGGACCCGCCCCAGGGAGACGAAGACGTCCGTGCGCAGGAGCGAAGCCTCGGCCTGACGTTGCAGCTCGTCGCGGAACTGCCCGAAGCTGAGGCCGGCCGCCGGCACCGGCGGCATGTTCGGAAGGAAGACCTGGCCTTCGCGGTCGACCACCGTGCGGTAGCTCTCGTTGCTCTGTCCGCGGAAGGTGACGACAAGCTCGTCACCGATCCCCAGGCGATAGCTGTCGTTGATCGCCCCACCGGTGCCCGGCTGCTGCGGCATGCCCGCCATGCTGCCCAGAAGACCGTAGCCGAACTGCTCCAGGGGCACCTTGCCGAATTCCGGCGCCTGCCCGGCGATCCGCTCGGCGTAGTCGGCCTCCAGGCGGGAGACCGCCTCCGGCTGCATGGGATAGACCTGCTGCGTCGAGATCCCGCCATCCGGCACCATGGAATCGATCGGCGAGACGATTTCTCTGGTCGTCTCGTTGAGCGACGACGGCGGCGTTCCGCCAAAGCGCTGCTGCAAAGCCGGGTCGAGGCGCAGGAGATCCTCTTCGATCGACTGTGCGATCGCATGGTCGACAGGTGGAAGCAAGACCGCCAATATGGCCAAGCCAAATAACAGCTTTGCCGTCAGGGCCAAGCCATTGCCTTCACCCAGGCGCAAGGCCTTCGGACCATGTGGAAACATGACCAATTCCCCCCATTTCTTTTTATCTCGACGCCTCGCCTTGTTGACCGCTTCCAGCTTTTTTCTCTCGGCCTGCTCGGAGACGATGGATTCTGCGAGCGAAAGTTTCGGCCTAGTCTTTGGCGGTCAAGCAGGACCCCCTATAAGTCGAGATAAAGTCAATTCTATACCATATGCTTCTATCGCCGCCAAGATCGGCAAAGGGCCTAGATCACTCATTATTTTAGGAAAGGTTAATGGAAGCAATCTTCATTGGATCACGGCGGACCGCAAAGGCCTGGTCACCCGCGACGGCCGGCTGGTGCAGACCGCGGGCCTGCGGAGCAACCTTCGACGCAGCCAGCTTCTGGATGACGATCCGCTCGCCGGGCTCGGCACCGGCGTCCGGAGGGCGCCCGGCACCGAACTGCGGCGGCTGATGGACTTCGACCAGCCCCGGCGCTACGGACTCATGATCGCATCCCGCTTCCAGGACCTCGGACCCGAGCCCGTCGTCATCGCGGCGCTTGAATGGGACACCCGGCATGTCCGCGAGACCTGCAGGGCCCGGGAGATCGACTGGAGCTTCGAGAACGACTACTGGATCGACCGGCAGCACGGACTGGTCTGGAAGAGCGTCCAGCACTTCCACCCCGACATGCCGCCGGTCGTCATGGAACTGCTGAAGCCCCCCTCCCGGTGACGCCCTTCCCAGAGAAGCCCGGTCGGGCGCGTCCTGCCCGGCCACCAGGTCACCCGGCCAGGTCACCCGGCCAGGTCAAGGCCCGCCCGCCGGGCTCAGCCGACGCTCTTTCTAAGGGAGCGTTCGAGACCGCCGCCTTCACGGCCCTGGGCGGCATGGCGCCGCCTGTGGTCGTCCAGCGCGGCCACCATCTGGCGTTCGCCGAAATCCGGCCAAAGGCAGTCGACGAAGACCAGATCGCTGTGCGCGGCCTGCCAGAGCAGGAAGTTCGACAGGCGCTGCTCGCCGCTGGTCCGGACGATCAGGTCGGGGTCCGGCACGTCGGGAAGCTGCAGCGCCGCGCGAAAGCGCCGCTCGTCGATCTGCTCCGGTGCCAGCTCGTCCTCCAGGGCGGCGGCGGCCAGGCGCTGCGCCGCCGCCAGGATCTCCTGCCGGCCGCCGTAGCTGAGGGCGACGATCAGATCGAGCCGGCCCTGCGCCGCCGTGGCGTCCTCCGCTTCGGAAAGCAAGCGGACGATGTCGCGCGGCAGGCGCGCGTGGTCGCCGAGGGTCCGAAGCCGTACCCCCTGGTTCACGAGAGACGCGACCTCGCTCCCGAGGAAGCGCCGCAGCAGCGCCATCAGATGCTGCACCTCCTCGGCCGGACGGCGCCAGTTCTCGGTCGAGAAGCCATAGACGGTCAGGTAGCGGAGCCCGAGGCCTGCCGCCGCCGCCACGCTGCGGCGCAAGGCCTCGACGCCCTGGCGATGGCCGGCGCTCCGGGGCAACCCCCGGGCGCGGGCCCAACGGCCGTTGCCATCCATGATCAGGCCGAGGTGGCGCACAGCACCGGGACCGCCCGCGCCCGGCCCGATGCTCGCATCGCACCGATCCGGGTCGCGGATCTCGGTCTGCGGCTGGCCTTTGATGTCTGCTGTGATATCTGCTGTCGATGTCACGCCTTGCCCCTCGTCGCCGCCAAGGCTTCATGTCCGGAGTTAACAAGGGCTTAAGGGCAAACCGATAAAGGCCCGGTAAAGGCGGGGCGGCCTTGGTGGCCGCCGGGGGATCAATGCACCGCGGCGACATCTCGGCGGGTGGCAGGAACAAGTGCCGGGCTGCCGTTTCCGGCGCCCGGCCTCGGGGACATCTATGAAGAGACCGCTGGCTTACTCGGCGGTCTGAGTGGCCGTCGTCGTGCCGTCACCACCGCCATCGCCGTCGCCGAGCAGAACGGCTGCCGCCGCACCCCCGCCTGCCAGAAAGGGCAATGCGATCAGGGCGCCCTCGAACTCGCCGTCCGAGCTATCCTGGGCCTGCTGCACGGTCGGCGCCGAAGACCCGGAACCAGCCGCTTCCAAGCTACCCTTCTTGACCGTGGCATCCTCCGCCAGGGCGAAGGTCGGGGCGAGCGCCAAGGCTGCCGCTGCCAGGCCCGTCAAGAGCGATTTCCTAACCATAATCCTGAGCCCCCTCCAAAACCAACTTACGAGTCAAAGTGCCCGCGATTTTATCGGATTTCAAGCGGAAACCTTAACCAGAGATGAATGTTTACTGGCCCTGAGCGGTATGGTTAACCGGTCGTCCGAGAACGTCGATCGGCCTTGGCTGTCCTCGAGCGGCTCGCAGCGGTCTGACAAACACCCGCTCGTCGGGCAGACGCTGCGACCGCTCGGGCTGTAGAATACGAGAAAACTCTAAACAGGACAGAGGCTTGGATCGACTCCAGTGTAGCCTTTATCAGCCTTTAGTACAAAAAGCCGGGACAACCTACAACTAAGCCGCACGGCCAAGCTGACGCTCGCGGCAGTTGTATCGCGCGGCGCGGCTCGGAAATAATCTTCACGAACAAAAAGAGATTCGATACAGACAAGGCAAAACGTTAGTGCTAATTTTCCGCAAAAGAAGGGCAAGGCTCTTTTTGGGGGACGAGACTTTGCACGGGGAGGAGCTCGGACGATGGCCGAGTTGCGAAGGACTCTGGCGGGGGTGGCTCCGGCTACCAGCCTTCGCAAGGTACCGAAGGGATCCCTAGGCACCAAGAGTGCTCACTTTGATTGGCCGATCCTGGCGGCGGACTTTGCGACACTAGCACTGGGCCTCTACACGTTGCGCCCGGCGTTTCAGATGTTTGATTGGGCCAGCCTGGGGACCTGGGCGGCCGTGCCCTCAGGCGTCGTCCCGTCACCGGGCCCCGCGATCACGCTGGCTTTGGCGCTCGCCGGGGCGGCGGCGGCGGTCTGGTACTTCTGGTTTCGCGGCCACTACCTGCGCCGCCGGTCGTCTTGGGATCGGCTCGGCGACCTGGCCTTGATCTCCGGCTGCCTGGTCGTTACCGAAGCCCTGGCCACTTGGCAGGGCCTGTCGGGCGGCCTCCCGCTGCCGGCCATCGTGCTGATGTGGACGCTCGTTGGCGGCCTCGTGCCGGCCGCACGTCTCGGGCTGCGCCGGCACCTGGAGCAGCGGGGTGCCTGGCGGCGCCCCGCGGTCATCCTCGGCAGCGGTCCCCAGGCCCGGACCGTTGCCGGCGCCGTCGCCGAGGACGAAGATCTCGGCCTGAGCGTGACCCATATCCTCCAGATCTCGGAACTGGCCTCGGAGCATGAGGTCGAGACGACGACGATCGCTGGCCGAGAGGTCTCCGTCGTAACGACACAGGCCCCCTTGGCGTCCCTGTTTCTGCGGTTCCGCGACCATGTCATCCTGATCGCCCCCCCGCCCGAGCAGCTTGCGGCAGTCGACAGGCTGGTGCCGACCCTGACAAGCCTCTGCCCGACGGTCGGCGTGGCGCTTCCGGCAGCCGGCCTCGCCGTCGAGGGCGCCGCGACCCAGGTGCTCCTGAAGCGCGATGTCGCGCTGGTCTGGATGCAGAACCGGCTGATGCGGCCGGAGTGGCGGGCTCTCAAGCGCTGCTTCGACGTGCTCGCGTCGGCCGGCATCCTGATCGTTACGTCACCGATGCTCCTGGCCGTGGCCGTCCTCGTCCGCTGCCTGGACGGCGCACCGGTGTTCGTTGCGCAGGAGCGGGTCGGCCGGAACGGCAGGATCTTTCGGATGATCAAGTTCCGGACGATGGTCAAAGCTGCCGGGAAGGTCCTGGCCCCGCAGGTCACGCCGCTCGGGCGCCTGCTCAGGCAGACGGGCATCGAGAAGCTGCCGCAGCTTTGGAATGCCTTCAGGGGCGACATGAGCTTCGTCGGGCCGCAGCCGCTCCTGCGCCGTGAGCTCGGCGACTACGGCGACAACATACTGCTCTACCTGACCGCGCGGCCCGGTCTGTCCGGCCTCTGGCAGGTCAGCGGCCAAAGCGAGAGCCAGTTTTCGGACCGGGCACAGCTGGACGGCTGGTACGTGCACAACTGGAGTTTCTGGTACGACATCGTGATCCTGTTCAGGACGGTGCGGATGGCCCTCGGCCGCAGTGGAGCCTGGTGAGGCCCGGGCCGGCCGGCGCGGAGCCCTCGGATTTCGCCGCCTCACGGCAGCCCCTACACCGATCTTAACCTTGACACTACTTGAAGGACATATTCATTTTTACTTAAAATCCCTGGTTTTTTCCTATGGCTTATAGTGTATCCATTTTCCTCATGAGGGATGATCTGGGGAGCCTCTTGTCGATTTACGGCGCAACCGCAGCACCAGGACCGGAAGCCCATGGCCATTGAACCCTTGAAGGCAGGCAATCCAACCGCCGCTCCCCCGCCGCCGCCGCCGGTCCCGGCAAAGCCAAAGCCGGTGCCCGGCCAAGGCTTGAGGCTCGATCTGGCCGTCGGGGATCTGCTGCGCAACTGGTACCTCGTTCTGGCCGGAGGGGTCCTGGCGCTGCTCGCGGCCCTGGCGATCG
>JAKSBE010000207.1 GCA_022361275.1 Kiloniellales bacterium | reverse complement strand
GAGGTCTCCGACGATCAGGTCATCGAAGCCTTGCGCCTTTATCTCACTGCGACGCACAACCTGTCGGAACCGGGTGGCGCCGCTGCGCTCGCCGCTTTGTATGCGGAGCGGGCGCAAATGGCCGGGCAACGCGTCGGGGTTGTACTGACGGGCGCCAACGTGGACATGGCCGCCTATTACCGGTTCATCGCGCCGAAAGCCGGAAAGGCGACAGAAGCAACGCGCGCTTTCTAGCGCGGCTTCGGTCAGGTCGTCTTGGCCCAATCCGTCTTGGCCCAAGTCGCCTTGGCAACGTCAGCCATCCCCCGAACGGCGCTCTCATCCGGTGAAGAGGTGCGAACCCCGCAGGAGCGGCCGGGGTTCGATCACGTGGCTTTCGAACGCGGGATCCGCGTCGTTCTCCAGTCGGTTGAGCATGACGCGGGTGAGCAGCCGCGCCACACGGCTGTCCTCGGTCGAGAAGGTCGACAAGGGCGGGGCGGTGTGCTCGGAGCCCGGAAAGTTCTGGCCGCCGAAGATCGCGGCATCCCGCCCCAGGGACACGCCGAGCTGCGCCGCCGCGCGGTAGACGCCGAAGGCAAGCGAGTCCTGGATACATGCGATGGCCAGCCGCCCGGCCCCGGCGAGCAGGTTTCGCCCGGCCTTTTCGCCCTCTTCCTCCGTCATCTCGATGCGAAAGACGGACGGCTCGGGCAGCGCGAGTCTCCGTGCCTCGGCGATCGCGCCCTCGAGATAGTTGTCGGCGAACCGAAGCCCTGCCGGTGCTGTGACGATGGCCAAGGCGTCCGGCCGGGACTCGGCCAGGGCCGCTACGGCAATCACCCCCGCCTTCCGATAGTCGATCTCGACCCAGGAATGCCGGTCCTGCCAGGCCGTGCGCCCGAAGGTGACGAATGGGAACCCGGCACCGAGCAGATACCGGACTCGCTCGTCGGCCTGGCGGGTCCGGCCCAGCACGACCGCATCGGCGAGGCGGTCCTCCACGATCGACCGCACGATCCCGAGCTCTTCCTCGCGGCGTCGGGCCGCGAACACCGCGAGCGTATTGTCCTTTTCGCGCAGGCTCTGGTCGAGCGTGGCCAGGAGCTCCAGAAAGATCGGGCTGGCGAAGCGCTGCTGCGGCGGCGACAGCAGCACGGCGACGCGGCCCGTCTTGCCGCCGCGAAGGGCGCGCGCCGCAACGTTCGGCCGGTACCCCATCTCCTTGGCCAGACGGCGAATCGTCCGGGTCGTCTCGGGCTTCACCCGCGGATCGTCCCGCAAGGCGCGCGAAACCGTCGACACGTCCATGCCCAGGTGCTGCGCCAGTTGCTTCAAGCTCACGCGCCGGGTCATCGTCGGCCTTTCTCGTCACGGACAGCCGGGGTGAGATCGTGCCTCGAAATCACCATCGTATCATCGTCAAAGTGCAAATCCAAACGTTTGTATTGACGCAGATCGCCGGTTTCGCCACTCTGCGCCTGGGGAGGACATCGGCAGTCATGATCAAATTGGCGGCGCCCGCCAGGAAGAAAGAGGGTCTGTCCCGGGACGCGTTGCGCGACGACCGGATCCGGTCCCGCGCATCGCCGGCACGCCGGATAGCCGGCATGCGCGGGTATCGCATCGACGCCGCCGGCTCCCTATGACGGCTCGGCATGGATCTGGATCGGACGAACCATGACGACGCCTTTCAGCATTGACGACGGCGCCCTCGTCTGTCGGTTCGGCGGCGAAACCCTGCGGGTGCAGCCCTGGAGGCCGGACGCCGCGCGCGTGCGCGCCTGTCCGGGGCTTTCGGTGTCGAGCCCGCATGTCGACGCGCTGTTGCCGGGCCCGGCCTCGCAGGCGGAGATCGATCTCGGCGAGACTCGTGCCAGCCTGACGAACGGACGGCTGCGTGTGGAGCTCCGGATCGTCGACCGCTATGGAGCCGATGTGAAGCGGGAGGTCGTGATCCGCTTCGCGCGGTCCGATACCGGCGCGGAGCTTCTCTCCGAGACCCGGCCGCATTTCGCCGGCCCCGGGGCGCGGAACTTCCGGGCGATCGCGTCCGGCTCGTGGAAACTGGAAGCGCACTTCCGGGCCTATGACGACGAGCACCTTCACGGGCTGGGCCAGCCGCAGCACGGCAGGATGGATCTCAAAGGCGTATCGACGACGCTCCTGCAGCAGAACGCCCATGTGGTGATTCCCTTCGTCGTCTCTTCGCGCGGCTACGGGTTCCTGTGGAACAACCCCGCGACCGGTCGCGTCGAATTCGCCTCCAATATCACCCGCTGGACGGCGGATGCGACGAACGGCCTCGACTATTGGGTCGTCGCGGGCGACAGCGTCCGCGACATCGTCCGCGCCTATCACGACGCGACGGGCCACTCTCCCGATATTCCCGAATGGGCGCTCGGTTTCTGGCAAAGCAAGCTGCGGTACCGCACCCAGGAGGAGTTACTGGAGACCGCGCGCGAATACCGGCGGCGCGGCCTGCCGCTCTCTTGCATCGTGATCGATTTCTTCCACTGGACCCGCCAGGGCGAATGGAAGTTCGAACCGCGCGAATGGCCGGATCCCGAGGCGGCGGTCGAGGAACTGCGGTCGATGGGCGTGGAGACGATGGTGTCTGTCTGGCCGACGGTCTCGGCGTCCTCGGAACACTGCAAGGCCATGACGGAGGCGGGATTGCTGCTGACCACGGAACGCGGCGTGCCCGTGCTCATTCCCTTTCCCGACAAGGACCCCTTCGGTCCCGGATTTTTCACCTACTACGACGCCTTCAGCGCGGAGGCGCGGGATTTCCACTGGGACGTGGTGAAGCGGAACTACCTGGCCAAGGGGTTCGACCATTTCTGGCTGGACGCGTGCGAACCGGAGATGCGGCCGGCGCATCCCGGGAATGTGCGCACGGCGCTGGGCAACGGCGCTGAGATGTTGTGCGCCTATCCGTTGCTGCATGAGCAGCGCTACCGCGAGGGCCTGCGTGCCCTCGGCCGCGACGGCGTGTTGCTCTGCCGTTCGGCCTGGGCGGGCTCACAGAGATACGGGGTCATCCTGTGGTCCGGCGACGTCTGGTCGAACTGGCGGTGGTTCCGCGCGCAGGTGCCGGCCGGCCTGCACGCCGGGCTGGCCGGGCTCGGCTGGTGGACGACGGATATCGGCGGGTTCTACGACGGCCATGGCGGCTCGCCGGAGTTTCGCGAACTGCTCGTACGCTGGTTCGAGTTCGGGGTCTTCTCGCCGATCTGCCGGCTGCACGGCTTTCGCGTCCCCGAAGGCGTTCCGGTTCCCGAAAGGGGCGCGGCCGTCACCTATGGGCAGGACACCTTCGACATTTTCACCTCGTCGGGCGGGCCCAACGAGGTGTGGTCCTACGGCGAAGAGGTCGAGGAGATCCTGATCTCGCTGCTCCGCGTTCGCGAGGCGCTGAGACCTTACCTGAAGGAGGTGTTTTCCCATTATGCACGGACCGGCGACCCGGTCATGGCGCCGCTCTTCTATCATTTCCCGGACGATCGAGACCTCCATGCGCGGGCCGACGCCTACATGCTCGGCCCCGATCTTTTGGTCGCGCCGGTCCTCGAGCCGGACACGGCCGCCATGGATGTGGCTTTGCCCACCGGCGTGGAATGGATCCACGCCTGGACCGGCCGCGCCTGGTCCGGCGGTCGGACGGCGCATGTCGCCTGTCCGCCCGGCCAATGCCCTGTCTTCGTCCGCGCCGCGCAGGCGCATCGCTTCGTCAATGTCTTTCCGGCAATCGGCCAAGAGGGGTGAGCGCCGGGGAGCGAGAATAAGCCCACCAAGGGAGGAAGCCATGAAAGGATTTGTTCCGGCGCTGCTCGCGGCGAGCCTGCTGGCGCCGTCCGCACTTGCTCAGGATGTCACGCTGACGCTCTGGTCGGATCAGGGCGCCGAAGGCGTCGAAGGCACATTCGCCTCCGAGTTCAGCGCGATGGACAACGGCATCAAGATCGAGGTCCGGCAGATCCGGTTCGACGACCTGGTGACCGAGACCCTGCGGGCGTTCGCGACCAGGACCAATCCGGACCTCATATCGATCGACAATCCGGACCACGCGGCATTCTCCGCCCACGGCGCGTTCCTGGACCTGACGCCCCATATCGAGGCCTCCGACCAGATCGATCTCGACAACTACTTCGACGGTCCGAGAAGCAGCTTCACCTGGGACGGCGGCGTCTACGGCATTCCAAGGGCGTCGAACACCATCGCGCTTTACTACAACAAGGACATGTTCCGGGCCGCGGGCCTCGATCCCGACAGCCCGCCCGAGACCTGGGACGCCTTGTATCAGGCTGCCAAGGCCCTCAACGACCCGGCGAACGACGTCTACGGTATCGCGTTCTCGGCCAAGGCTTCGGAGGAGGGCACCTTCCAGTTCCTGCCCTGGCTGCAGATGACCGGCGGCTCCTTCGAGAAGGTCAACGGCGAAGGGGCGGCCGCCGCGCTCGACTTCTGGAAAAGGCTGTTCGATGAGGGCCTGACGAGTCCCGACACGCTGACCCGAGGACAATGGGATTCGACGGGCACCTTCAACGGCGGCAACGCCGCCATGGTCATCTCCGGGCCCTGGGAACTGACCCGCATGGCGGCCGACGCCGCGTTCGATTGGGGCGTTGCGCTCCTGCCGGTGCCCGAGGAAGGGGCACAGCGGGCCTCGGCGCTTGGCGACTTCAATCTCGCCGTCTTCGCCAACACGCGATATCCGGATGAAGCCTTCCGGTTCCTGGAGTATCTCGACAGCCAAGCCCACCGGCTGTGGCCGGAATTCACCCGCATGCCGTCGCGCAAGGACGTGGAACTGGCGCCCACCGGGAATCCGAAGATCGACGCGGCGACGCCGATCTTCGTGGAACAGCTGCAATATGCGGAAAACCGGGGACCGCATCCGGAATGGCCGAAGATCAGCCGGGCCATTCAGGATGCCATCCAGTCGGCGCTGACCGGTCGGGAAACATCCCAGCAGGCGCTTGACGACGCGCAGGCCGCCATTGACCGCATTGTGAACTGACCGGAGACTCCGAGACGGACCGGCCGATGCGCCGGGCCGTTGCAAGCCTGAGCGGCGGACCCTGTCGATGACGCGCCTCCTGCGATCCATCAGAGACGGTTTGGGCTTCGATGCACTGCTGATGTTCGCCGCCCTGGTCTACCTGCTCGCCTTTGCGGGCCTGCCGTTGATCTACAACGTCGTCATCAGCTTCCAGCAGGTCGATGTCTTCAGTCTCGGGACGCTGCTCCACCCGAGCGCCGGATGGGACAACTACGTCGGCATCTTCGACGATCCGCTCGCCTGGCGCGTCCTCGTCAACACGATCGTCTTCACCGTCGCCTCGGTTGGGTTCCAGTTCGCGACCGGCTTCGCGTTCGCCCTGTTCTTCAACCAGAGATTCCCCGGCGCCGCCTGGTTTCGCGGCCTGTTCCTGGCCGGTTAGGTGATGCCGGGCCTCGTGGTCGGCGTTCTGTGGAACTGGCTCCTGTCCGGCGATTTCGGCGTCGTCAACTTCGTCCTCATGTCGCTCGGCGTCATCGACCGGCCGATCTTCTGGCGCTCCGACGTGGCGTATTCCCTGCTCTCCGTGATCATCGCCAACATCTGGTACGGCATGCCGTTCAACATGATCCTCCTGTCGGTCGGTCTGGCGGCCATCCCGGAGGATCTCTACGAGGCGGCGCAGCTCGACGGCGCAAGTGTCTTCCAGCGCTTCTGGACGATCACGCTGCCGATGATGCGCTCGACCATCGGGGCCGTGTTGGCGCTCGGAACCATCTTCACGCTCCAGCAGTTCGACCTCTTCGCGGCGATCACCTCGGGCGGCCCGGCCGGCTCGTCGACCGTCGCCCAGTACTGGTCCTGGCAGCTCAGTTTCCGCGAGTTCGATTTCGGCCGCGGTGCGGTGATCTCCGTCATCATGATCATCGTCGTGCTGGGGGTCTCGGCGATCTATGTGCGGTCCACGCGTGCGGAGACGCGGCTGTGAGCGAGACCGCGAAGAACCGGCTGCTGTTCGCCGTCGCCCTGCTTCTGGCGGCGCTGTATCTGTTCCCGCTCTACTGGATGTACGTCACCAGCCTGAAGACCGGCTCCTCCATCTTCGCCGTCCCGCCGGAGTTCCTGCCCGGCGAGCCGCAGTGGCAGACCTATGCCGAGGTCTGGGCGACCACGGACATCCCGCGCTACCTTTGGAACAGCGTGCTGATCGCGTCCGGCGTCACCCTGGTGACCGCCGTCGTCGGATCGGGCGCGGGCTACGTTCTGGCGCGATACCGCAGCATCTGGATCGATGCGGCGCTGTTCCTCATCCTGATGCTGCAGGTGCTGCCGCCGAGCCTGATGGTCACGCCGATCTTCGTGGCCTTCTCGTCCATCGGCCTTCTCGACACGCCGCGGATCGCCGCGGTGCTGGCGATTTCCGCGAAGACCATGCCGTTCTTCGTGATTCTGTGCCGCGCCGCCTTCATGACCGTCCCGCGCGAACTGGAAGAGGCGGCGCTTGTCGACGGGAACTCGCGCGCCGGCGCGCTGCTCATGATCGTCCTGCCGCTTGCCCGCAACGGCATCCTGGTCGCGGCCATCCTGATCTTCATGCAAGGCTTCGGCGAATACGTCTATTCCGCCTCGCTGATCGCCGACAACCGACTACAGCCGGCGTCGATCGGCATGACCAATTTCCTGCAGCCCCACTTCGTGAACTGGAACGGCATCATGGCCTTCGCCGCCACCTACGTGACGCCGATCCTCGCCACCTTCGTACTGTTGCAGCGCCATATCGTCAGCGGCCTGACAGCGGGAGCGCTCAAATGACCGAGAAGGCACAGATCGAGCTGTCGAACGTCGACAAGCATTACGGCAGCTACCATGCGCTCAAGAACGTCAACCTGACAATTCGGAAAGGACAGTTCGTGGCGCTGGTCGGGCCGTCGGGCTGCGGCAAGTCCACGCTGCTGCGCTCCATCGCCGGGCTGGAAAGCATCACATCGGGCACGCTCAGGATCGCCGACCAGGTGGTCAACGACGTGCCGCCGCGCAAGCGCGACCTGGCCATGGTCTTCCAATCCTACGCGCTCTACCCGCATATGACCGTGCGGGACAACCTCAGCTATGCGCTGCGGCTGAAACGTGTGCCGAAGGCGGCGCGCTATCGCAGGGCGGACGAGGTTGCGGAAATCATCGGGCTCGGCCATCTCCTCGACCGCTACCCGAAGGAGTTGTCGGGCGGTCAGCGCCAGCGTGTCGCGATGGGCCGCGCCATCATCCGCGAGCCCAAGGCCTTCCTGTTCGACGAGCCGCTGTCCAATCTCGACGCCTCGCTCAGGGT
>JAKSBE010000149.1 GCA_022361275.1 Kiloniellales bacterium | reverse complement strand
TGGCAGGCATCATCTGGCTGGCATCCTATCAGAAGTCCGGCAATACCTGGGTCCGGGCCTTTCTGGCCAACCTGCTGCGCAATCCCGAGCGCCCGGTCCCGATCAACGACCTGCCGCAATTCGCCCTCGGCGACGGCTTCCTGATTCACTACGAGACCCTCAGCGGCCGGCCTGCTGCCGCGATCACCGCCGCCGAGTTCCACGCGCTCAGGCCGCGCCTGCACGCCTGGTTCGCTCAATCGAGCCCGGACAACCCCTTCGTCAAGACCCACAACGCCTGCGTCTCCGTGGAGGGCCAACCGCTGATCACGCCGACGGCGACCGCGGGCGCGATCTATGTCCTGCGCAACCCGCTCGACGTCGCCGTCTCCTTTTCCCACCACCACCAGATCGGTCTGCAGGAGGCGGTCGACCGGATCTGCGACGACCGCAACGTCATCCCGGCCAGCAAGAATCAGCGGGAGCAATACCTCCTGTCCTGGTCGAGCCACGTCAACAGCTGGGTCAAGGCGCCGGGCCTCAAGTGCCACGTCCTGCGCTACGAGGACATGCTGGCCGCCCCGCGCAAGGCCTTTGGCGGGCTGGTCAAGTTCCTCGGCCTGCCCGACAATCCGGCGCGGCTCAAGAAGGCGATCCGTTTCAGCTCATTCAAGGAGCTCTCGGACCAGGAGAAGAAGGCGCGCTTCGTCGAATCCCGGCCCGACGGCAAGGCGGCCTTCTTTCGCCAGGGCAAGGTCGGCGCCTGGCGCGACGCCCTGAGCGCGACCCAAGTCGACAAGATCGTCGAAACCCAAGGCGAGGTCATGCAGGCGTTCGGCTACCTCGACCGGAAGGGCCATCCGAAGATCTAGTCCGGCTGCGCTTGATCCGGCCGTCGACAGCGTCGATGATCCCCGCGATGGACAGCCAGCACAGCGACAGCATCGAGGGCCGGCTCGCCGCGGTGCGGGCCCGCGTCGCCGAAGCCGCGGGCCAGGCCGGCCGCCGGCCCGACGACGTGACCCTGGTGGCGGTCTCCAAGACCCATGGCGCCGCAGCGGTGGCCGAGGCCCTGGCGGCCGGTCACCTGGTGTTCGGCGAGAACCGCGTCCAGGAGGCGCAAGCCAAGTACCCTGACCTCAAGGCCGGTCATCCGCGGCTCCGCCTGCATCTGATCGGCCCCCTGCAGAGCAACAAGGCCGCGGACGCGGTCCGGCTCTTCGACTGCATCGAGACCCTCGACCGGCCCAAGCTGGCGCATGTCCTCGCCAAGGAGATGGCCAAGGCCGGGCGCCGGCCGGACTGCCTGATTCAGGTCAACACCGGTGAGGAGCCGCAAAAGGCCGGTGTGAGCCCCGGCGCCGCCGCGGAGCTGATCCGGCTGGCCCGCGACGAGCTTGTGCTGCCCTTGAGGGGGCTGATGTGCATCCCCCCGGTGGACGAGAACCCGGCCCCGCACTTCGCCTTGCTGCGTGAGCTTGCCCGGGCCGAGCACCTGCCTTGGCTGTCCATGGGCATGAGCGGCGACTTCGACACCGCGATCCGTTTCGGCGCGACCCACGTCCGTGTCGGTACCGCGATTTTCGGCAGACGTCCTCCGCTGGATTAGCGCAGGTCCCGATGCCGTTCGGGCTTCAGAACTGGTGGCCGAAGCGCCGCGCCTTGGTGTCCAGGTAGTCGGCGTTGTGGGGGTTGGCCGGGATCACCAGCGGCACGCGTTCGGCGACGTCGATGCCGAGGCGGCCCATGGCCTGTTGCTTTTGCGGGTTGTTGGTCAGCAGCCGGATCCGGGTGATCCCGAGCATCCTGAGCATGCTGGCCGCCGGGACGAAGATCCGCTCGTCCGGGTCGAAGCCGAGCTGTTCGTTGGCCTCCAGCGTGTCGGCGCCGCGATCCTGCAGGCCATAGGCCCGCAGCTTGTTGGCCAGGCCGATGCCCCGGCCCTCCTGGGCGAGGTAGAGCAGCACGCCGCTGCCGGCCTCGGCGATGGTCTTGATCGCGCCGCGCAGCTGGTCGCCGCAGTCGCACCGCAGGCTGCCGAGAAGATCGCCGGTCAGACATTCGGAATGCAGGCGGACCAGCACCGGCGCCTCCGGTGCCGGCTCTCCGATCACGATGGCCAGGTGCTCGAAGCCGCCGTTGCGCGGGCGGAAGGTGATGATTCGGGCGTTTTCGGCGTCGAACAGCGGTACCCGCGCCTCGGACACCCGGTCCAGCGCCTCCGCCGCCGCGATCCGGTAGGCGCTGACCGCGGCCGCTGGGACCCGCAGGATCTCCGCCGGCAGGGCGGCCTCCGCCGCAGGCTCGATCTCGGAGATCGCCGCAGCCGGCAGGAGATGGGCGAGCTTGGTGAGCTCGATCGCGGCCTTCGCCAGTGCGCCCGTGGTCTCGGCCAGCGCCGTCCCGCTGCCCAGGGATCCGGCCGTGAAAGGCTCGGGCAGCAGGGGGTCGGCCAGGGCGCGCAAGGTCTTCGCCGAGGCCTTGCCCAAGGAGAGGCAAAGCACGCCGCCGCCCCGGTCGGTTTCCGACACCAAGCCGAGGGCCAGGGCGCGGCGGCGGGTCAGGGCGATACCGGGTTCGGACCCGCTGAGGCGGCGCTGTTCCTCCAGCCCGGCGGGAGTCGCCAACTCGGCCGAGGCAACCAGGGCGTGGCGGTCCCGCACGCCCAGAAGCAGCAGCGGCCGGCCCCGACGCAGCTCGCCGATCGCACGATCGACCCCGCGCAGCGGGTAATCCGGCGTAACCGCCTCAGATTTCAGCGTTTTCAGCATCTCCAACTCTGCGACTTTACGAAATGTGACGCCGCGTGTCACCTTCAACCCAGTCGGGTAACACCAGTCGGGGCCGACCCCCGGGATCGGTCCGTCGTGAAAGGCCCGGCATCGAGATCCCCGAGTTGAGGTGAGGGCGCCACCGTCGAGGCACGCATGTCTGATACGGTCTTCCTCCACTACGATCAAGCTCAGCTCGATGCCCAGATCAACCTGCGTGCCCGCTGGCCGGAGCACGAGGCCTACTTCGCCAGGTGGGCGAAGGAAAGCGCCGCGTTCCGGGCGGAAAGGACCGGGCAACTGAATCTCCGCTACGGAGCGACGACCGGCCAGACCCTCGACCTCTTCCCGGCGGCCGAAGGGCCGGCGCCCCTCATCGCTTTCATCCACGGCGGCTATTGGCAGGCCCTCGACAAGTCGGATTTCAGCTATCTCGGCGCCGCCTTTCTGGACCACGGCATCGCCTACGCCTCGCTGAACTACGATCTGGCGCCGGATACGGGGATCGGTGAAATGGTCGCCCAGATCCGCCGTGCCTTCGGCTGGTTGCAGGCCGAGGCGCCGGGTCTGGGCCTCGATCCGCGGCGCATCGTCGCCCTCGGTCACTCTGCCGGCGGCCACCTGGCGGCCATGGCCTCGGCCACGGACTGGCGGGCCGCCTTCGGCCTCCGGGAGCCGGCCCTCGCCGCCGCCGGCTCGATCAGCGGGATCTACGATCTGGAGCCGATGCGGCTCTGCTACCAGCAGCCGGTTCTGCAGATCGACCCCGAGACGGTCCGCGACATGAGCCCGCTGCGGATCGCGCCGCCGCCGGGCGCGCGCCTGGTCTGCGCGGTCGGCGGCGAGGAGACCGAGGAGTTCCGGCGCCAGCAGGCGGCCTTCGCGGCCGACTGGCGCCGGCAGGGTGCCGAGCTGGAGGCGCTGGTGATCGAAGGGCAAAGCCACTTCTCGATCCTCGATCTGCTGCTGGCGCCGGAGCATCCGCTGACCGCTGGGCTCATCGCCCTGACGGGCGTCTAGCGCCCGCCGCTCCGCCCGGCGCCTTGAACCGTGAAGCGGCGGATGATATCTGACACGGTCAAGACTTCGCCGTGCGTCCGCGCCGGCCCGGCTCGGAGAGACTCGGTCTCCGTCGCCGCGGTTCGACCAACGATCTCCCAGGCGCCCGGTGGTGCGGCAAGAAGCGCGGCAGAGGGGCATTCGGACCGGCAAGCCATGAACGCGACTCCAGGCAAGAAGATCCTGCTCGTCGACGACGACGAAGCCCTGCGCCAGTCCCTCAGCGAACAGCTGCGCCTGCACGAGGAGTTCTCGACCGTCGAGGCCGGCAACGGCGGCGATGCTCTGGAGGTGACCAAACAGGAATACTTCGATGCCATCCTGCTGGACGTCGGCCTGCCCGACATGGACGGCCGGGAGGTCTGCCGCCTGATGCGGCGCAACGGCGTCAAGTCGCCGATCATCATGCTGACGGCCGCGGAATCGGATGCCGATACCATCCTCGGCCTCGACGCCGGCGCCAATGACTACGTCACCAAGCCGTTCAAGCTCGGTGTTCTGCTGGCCCGGCTGCGGGCCCAGCTGCGCCAGCATGAACAGAGCGAGGACGCGGTCTTCACCATCGGACCCTATACCTTCCGTCCCAGCGCCAAGCTTCTGGTCCATGGCGAGACCAAGAAGAAGATCCGCCTGACCGAGAAGGAGACGGCGATCCTGAAGTACCTCTATCGCACCGGGAACAAGGTGGTCGGTCGCGACACGCTGCTGGGCGAGGTCTGGGGCTACAATGCCTCGGTCACCACCCACACCTTGGAGACACACGTCTATCGCCTGCGCCAGAAGATCGAGCTGGATCCCTCCAATGCCGCGATCCTGGTGACCGAGCCCGGCGGCTATCGCCTCGCCCCCTAAAGCGGGGTGATATGAGGTCGAATCGACCCCATATCTGATTATCGTCCTCGGCATCGTCCTCGGGCAGCACGGTTCCGCCAAGGTCCGTCATAAGAGTATAAGAGGGTCTTGCGCCTCGCTCCGGGCGTGTCATGCTGCCGAGGGGTCACCTTTTAGGGCGGGTGCCGCCGACCGTTAGAATGGAGTGAAGAAAGGCAGCCCCTTGAACGATGACTTCCTGCTCCGCTTTTGGGGCGTGCGCGGCTCGATTGCCTGCCCGGGGCCTGACTACACGCGGTACGGCGGAAATACCTCCTGTATAGAAGTACGCTGCGGACCGCATCTCCTGATCCTGGATGCCGGGACTGGCCTCAGGGAGCTGGGCAACAGCCTGAACGGCGACGCCCCGCTGGAAGCCGATATCCTGCTGACCCACACCCATGTCGACCACATCACCGGGATCCCCTTCTTCGCGCCCTTCTTCGACCAGAGGAACCGGCTGCGCCTCTGGGCCGGCCATCTGTTGCCGCAGCGCATGCTGCACGAGGTGCTGAACAAGTACATGGCCGATCCCCTGTTCCCGGTGCCGACCTCGATTTTCGGCGCCAACGTCACCTTCCACGACTTCGAGGCCGGCGAGGTGATCGCGCCGAGGCCGGACTTGAGCCTGCGGACCGCGGCGCTCAATCACCCGAACGGCGCGACCGGCTACCGCCTGGACTACAACGGCCGTTCGGTCTGCTACGTCACCGACACCGAGCACGTTCCGGGCAAGCCGGACCAGAACATCCTCGGGCTGATCGAAGGCACGCAGCTTCTGATCTACGACTGCAGCTACACCGACGAGGAATTCCCGCGCTACAAGACCTGGGGACATTCGACCTGGCAGGAAGGCGCGCGCCTCTGTGACGCTGCCGGGGTCGAGCGCCTGGTCGTCTTTCACCACGATCCTTCCCACGACGATGCGACCATGGACGAGATCGCCGCCGCGGCCGAGGCGGCAAGACCGGGTACCATCGTAGCGAAGGAAGGACTGGTTCTGCATCCGTGACCCGGCCGACAGGGCGTGCGGCATTCCGGCGTCTGCGCTTCGGACTTCAGACCGTCCTGGGCCTGGCGCCGCGCGGCTTCTTCATACCCTATCGCTACGCTGGCGCCGTCACGCCGGCAGGTCAGCGGCCGCCCTATCCGGCGGCGGAAGCCCGGCTCGCCGCCGCGGCCTCGGGCTTCCTCGAGGTCCTGGACTGGATTCAGACGCTCGCCGCCGACCTCACGGCGATCGGCGCCGCGCCGCAGGACGGCCCCGAGGGCGGCCAGGGGGGCGGCCAGGGGGGCGGCCAGGGGGGACCCGCGGCCCGTTGGACTCAGGACTGGTTTCCACGGCTCGATGCCGCCGCGGCCTACTGCCTGACCCGGCGCCTGCGCCCGGCCCGGATCGTCGAGGTCGGGGCCGGTCATTCGACCCGCTTTTTCGCGCGGGCGATCGCCGACGGCGGCCTGGAGACCCGTCTGCGCACGATCGACCCGGCGCCGCGGGCCCGCCTGCAGGGCCTCGCGGTCGAGCACCGCCAGACCACGCTTCAGGCGGCCGACCCCGGCGACTTCGCGGGGCTCGGGGCGGGCGACATGCTGTCCGTCGATTCCAGCCACGTCGCCATGCCGGGCAGCGACGTCGATTTCCTCTTCGGCCGTCTGCTGCCCGACCTGCCCGCCGGCGTGCTGCTTCATGTCCACGACATCTTCCTGCCCGACGACTATCCGGCGGACTGGGCCTGGCGCGGCTACAACGAGCAACTCCTGGTGTTGCAGCTTCTGGATGGCGAGCGCTGGGACGTCGTCTTCGCCTCTCATTACGTCGCGACCCGGCTGGCCAGCCGCCTCGCCGGCCATGTCGTCGGCGAACTGCCGCTGCCGGCGGGTGCCCGGGAATCGAGCCTCTGGCTGCGTCGGCGATAACGCGGGGCTCACGTTAAACTGACGGCAATCCCTGGCGCGATTGGCTTAAAAAGGGGAGCCGCAGAGATGAACCGCAGAGCTCTGGGGGCGTCATGCTGAACAAGCTGTTTCGCCGGGAGACACCGGTCATGGCCCTGCCCGAACGGGTCCGGCGGGAAATCGAGCTGTCCCAGGACCGCAGCGAGATCTTGATCGGCTGGCTCCAGCTCGGCGTGGTCCTGACCTTCGGTATCCTCTATCTGCTCGCGCCCGATCCGCGGCTCGGGTCCTTGGGAAACAAGGCGGCCTGCTTCGACCAGGAACTCATGCTGCCTCTGGAGCTCAGCATCCCGATTCCGCCCGGTTTCGCGCTGGAACCCTGGGCGATCGGCATCTATCTGGCGCTGACCGTGATCCGGCTGATCTGGGCCAGCCGGGCCCGCCTGCCGGGCTGGTCCCTTTTCATGTCGATCGTCTTCGACGTCGCCCTGCTGATGGTCCTGATCTGGAGCTTCCACCTGAAGTACTGCCAGCCGGCGTCCTTCTATCTGAAGGCGCCGACCATGCTCTACGTCTTCATCTTCATCGCGCTCAGGGCCTTGCGCTTCGACTTCCGCTGGGTTCTGCTCGCCGGGCTGATGGCGGCCGCCGGCTGGGGCGCCCTGATCCTCTACGTGATCAACGTCGATCCCACGGACACGATGATCACCAAGAACTACGTCGACTACCTGACCTCGAACTCCATCCTCCTGGGCGCCGAGTTCGACAAGATCGTCTCGATCCTCGTCGTCACCCTGATCCTGGCGGTGGCGCTGAGGCGCGCTTACGGGCTGCTGGTGCGTGCGGTCGCGGAGCAGACGGCGGCCCAGGACCTCTCGCGCTTCTTCGCGCCCGAGGTCGCCGCCCGGATCAAGGGCGCCGACCAGGCGATCACCGCGGGCAGCGGCGAGCTCCGGGAGGCAGCGGTCCTCAACCTCGACCTGCGCGGCTTCACCAAGCTCGCCGAGACCCTGCCACCGGACCGGGTGATGGGCCTGCTGGCGGCGTACCAGTCGCTTATGGTGCCGGTGATCCAGAAGCACGGCGGCAGCATCGACAAGTTCCTGGGCGACGGCATCATGGCGACCTTCGGGGCCAGTACGCCCTCGGACACCTACGCGGCCGATGCCCTCAGGGCCTGCAGCGAGGCGCTGGAGGTCGCGGCCGCCTGGCGCCGCGACTGCCAGGCCAAGGGCGAGGCCTGCCCCGAGGTGAACGCCGCGGTCGCGACCGGGCGGATCCTCTTCGGCGCGGTGGGCGACGAAACCCGTCTGGAGTACACCGTGATCGGCGACGCGGTGAACCTCTCGGCCAAGCTGGAGAAGCACAACAAGGACCTGGGTGTGCGCGGCCTTTGCAACGCGGCCGCCTACAAGGCGGCGCTGAGCCAGGGCTTCACCCCCAAGGGTCCGACGCCGGAGCGCAGCTCGGCCGCGGTCCAGGGCGTCAGCCATCCGGTCGAGCTGGTGATCCTGGCACGCTGATGCCCGCTAGGCCGAAACCTTTCTGCCGGACCTTGAAGAAGAGCGCCGGCCCGGCTAAGAGCTTGCGGGCGTGCCGGCAAGCGAACCAATTCAGGACCAAGAGCCAGGACCAGGGGGACGCGACATGGTGAAGCAAGGCGAGCAGCGCCGACTCTGGGCCTCGGTCTGCCGGGCCCTGCGGGGACACTGTCCGAAGTGCGGCGGCGCCAAGCTGTTCAAGTCCTATCTCAAGCAGGTCGAAGCCTGTCCGGCCTGCGGCGAGGCCTGGTCGGAAGTGCGCGCCGACGACGGCCCGGCCTGGCTGACCATACTGATCGTCGGCCATCTCCTGGCGCCCTTCGTGCTGCCGATCGCGATGGAGGATCGCCTCCCGCTCTGGCTGCTGGTGCTCGTCCTGGCCCTGTTCTCAACCGCCCTCTGTCTTTTGCTTCTGCCGCGCTGCAAGGGCGTCTTCATCGCCATGATCTGGGCGCTCAGGGCCAATTCCTCCTGAGTTTCGGGCCTCGATGGCGCTGCCTCTGATTCACCTCAAGGCGCTGCGCCTGCGGATCGGCGCCACGCAGCTCTTCGAGGACGCCGAGCTGGCGGTGGCACCGGGCGACCGCATCGGCTTGGTCGGGCTCAACGGTTCGGGCAAGTCGACGCTGCTCAAGATGGCCGCCGGCGAGATCGAGCCGGACGCCGGGGAGCGGTTCCTGCAGCCGGGCGTCACCCTGCGCTATCTGCCGCAGGAGCCGGACCTGTCCGGCTTCGCCAGCACCCTCGCCTACGCCGAGGCCGGGCTCGGCCCCGAAGACGATCGGCATCGCGTGCCTGCCCTCCTCAAGGCGCTGGGCCTCGGCGGCGACGAGGACCCCGCCAGCCTTTCTGGGGGGGAGGCGCGCCGCGCCGCGCTGGCCCGCACCCTGGCGCCGGTGCCCGATGTCCTGCTCCTCGACGAGCCGACCAATCACCTCGACCTGCCGGCCATCGAGTGGCTGGAGGCGGAGCTCAGGCACCTGAGGTCGGCGCTGGTTCTGGTGTCCCACGACCGCCGCTTCCTCGAGGGCCTGACCCGCGCCACGGTCTGGCTCGACCGGGGCGCCTGCCGGCGGATGGAGCGCGGCTTCGCCGACTTCGAGGCCTGGCGCGACGAGATCCTGGAGCAGGAGGAGGCCGAGCGCCACAAGCGCGATCGCAAGATCGTCCGCGAGGAGCACTGGCTTCGCTACGGCGTGACCGCCCGGCGCAAGCGCAACGTCCGGCGCCTGGCCGAGCTCAACGCCCTGAAGCAGGCCCGGCGCGAAGCCAAGCCGGTGCCGGGCAAGGTCAAACTGGCCGCCGCCCGGGCGGAGACCTCCAGCCGCCTGGTCTTCGAGGCGGAGGATTTGGCCAAGGCCTACGACGGCCGGCCGATCGTCGCCGGTTTCTCGCTCAAGGTGATGCGCGGCGACCGGGTCGCCCTGATCGGGCCGAACGGCGCCGGCAAGACGACCCTGATCAAGCTGCTGCTGGGCGAACTGACGCCGGACGCCGGCACGGTGACCCGCGGCATCAGCCTGGAGATGGTCTCCCTGGACCAGAAGCGCGAGACCCTCGACGAAGGGGCCACCCTGGCCGAGGTCCTGACCGAGGGGCGCGGCGACACGGTCTTCGTCGCTGGGCAGCCGCGCCACGTGGTCTCCTACATGAAGGATTTCCTCTTCGTGCCCGAGCAGGCGCGCCAGCCGGTCGGACGGCTGTCCGGCGGCGAGCGCGGCCGTCTGCTTCTGGCCCGCGCCCTGGCCAAGCCCTCGAACGTCCTGGTGCTCGACGAGCCGACCAACGACCTCGACCTCGAGACTCTGGACCTCCTGCAGGAGATGCTCGCCGACTACGCCGGCACCCTCCTGCTGGTCAGCCACGACCGCGACTTCATCGACCGGGTCGCGACCTCCGTGGTGATGGCGGAGGGTGCCGGCCGCTGGACCGACTACGCCGGCGGCTACAGCGATATGCTGGCGCAGCGTGGCGCCGGGGTGACCCCGCACCAGGACGCCAAGCGCGCGAAGCCCAAGGCGCAACGCCCTGCCGCAGCCTCGCAGGCCGTGCCGCCCCGCAAGCGGCGTCTTACGCCGCGTGAACAGCATGCGCTCAAGACCCTGCCGGCCGAGATCGAGCGCCTCTCGGCCGAGGCCGCGCGGCTCGAGGCCGCCATGGCCGACCCGACCGCCTACGAGAAGGACCGCGCGCTGGTCGAGCGCACGGCCCGCGCCCTCGACAATATCCAGGCCAAGCTGCAGGCGGCCGAGGACGAATGGCTGCGCCTGGAGCTGCTGAAGGACGAGCTGGCCTGAGCGCGACTTGTAGGGGGTGTTACTTGTAGGGATCCGCGGCGTCGCGCAGGCCGTCGCCGATGAAGTTGAAGGCCAGCACCACGACGATCACCGGGATCACCGGAAGCATCAGCCAGGGATAGAGCACGACCACGTTGATGTTCTGCGCCTCGGACAGCAGCACGCCCCAGCTGGTCACCGGCGGGCGCAGGCCGAGGCCCAGGAAGGACAGGGCCGTCTCGCCCAGGATCATGGCCGGGATCGACAGCGTGATCGAGGCGATCAGGTGGCTGGTGAAGCTCGGCAGCAGGTGCCGGCCGATGATTCGCGCCGGCGAGGCGCCCATCAGCTGGGCTGCGGTGCAGAAGTCCTCCTCGCGCAGGGACAGCAGCTTCGAGCGCACCGCCCGGGCGAGCCCGGGCCAGTCGAGCAGCGCCAGGATGATGGTCAGGCCGAAATAGACTCCGATCGGGCTCCAGGTCACCGGCAGGATCGCCGAGAGCGACATCCAGAGCGGGATCTCGGGGAAGCTGCGCACGATCTCGATGCTGCGCTGGGTGATGTTGTCGACCCAGCCGCCGTAATAGCCGGCCAGGCCGCCGATGATGATGCCCAGGAGGAAGCTGAGGGAGATCCCGACCAGCCCGATGGTCAGGGAGATCCGCGCGCCGTAGATGATCCGGCTCAGCACGTCGCGCCCCAGGCGGTCGGTGCCGAGCAGAAACAGGGTGCCGTCCTCGGCCGGGCAGACGAAATGGAAGCTGCCCTCGATCAGGCCCCAGAACTTGTAGTTGTCGCCCAGGCAGAAGAAGCGCAGCCTGTGGATCTTCTGCGGGTTCTCGATGAACTCCCGCTTCAGGTTCTCCATGTTCAGCCGGTAGTCGTAGCCGTAGACGAAGGGGCCGATGAAGCTGCCCTCGTGGAACAGGTGGACCGACTGGGGCGGGGCGTAGATGAAGTTGGTGTGGCGGGTGTGCAGGTTGTAGGGCGCGAGGAACTCGCTGATCAGCACCGAGGCGTAGAGCAGCAGGATCAGGATCGCCGAGGCCAGGGCCACCCGGTGGCGCTTGAACTTCCACCAGACCAGGCGCCACTGCGGCGCCATGAAGTAGCGCTCCTGCTCCGGAGTCATCGCCTCCTTGGTGGCGGGGTCGAAGGGCGCCGGATTGACGTAGTGCGGCAGCGGATCCGCCGGGCTTTTGGCGCGGCCCTTGGTGTCCGCGCCGGGAAGGGTGGTGTCGGTCACTTCTCGGCCCGTCCTTCCAGGCGGATCCGCGGATCGAGCGCCGCCAGGCCCAGATCGGAGAGGAAGGTGCCGATCACGACAAGAAGCGACAGGAACATCAGAAACGACCCTGCCAGGTACATGTCCTGGCTCTGCAGGGCCCGCAGCAGCATCGGCCCGGTGGTCGGCAGGTTCATCACCACGGACACCAGGACGGCGCCCGAGATGATGCGCGGCAGGATGTTGCCGATGTCGGCGACGAAGGGGTTGAGCGCGATGCGCAGGGGATACTTGAGCAGAAGCTTGCCCGGCGACAGGCCCTTGGCGCGCCCCGTGACGACATACTGCTTCTGCAGCTCGTCCAGGAGGTTGGCGCGCAGCGTGCGGATCAGCGAGGCGGTCCCGGCGGTGCCGATGACGATGACCGGGACGATCAGGTGCTCCAGAACCGAGCCGGCCTTCGCGAGGGACCAGGGCTGGCCGATGAAGCGCTCGTCCATCAGGCCGCCGATGGAGACCCCGAAGTAGACGTTGGCCAGGTACATGAGCACCAGTGCGAGCAGGAAGTTCGGCGTGGCCAGGCCGAGGAAGCCCAGGAAGGTCAGGGTGTAGTCGCCGACGCTGTACTGCCTGACCGCCGAGTAGATGCCGATCGGAAAGGCCACGATCCAGGTGAAGATGATGGTCGAGATCGAGAGGAGCATCGAAAGCCAGAGACGGTCGCCGACGACCTCGCTGACCGGCAGCTCGAACTCGAAGGAATAGCCCAGGTCGCCCTGCAGCAGCCCCCAGACCCAGACCAGATACTGCTCGTGCATCGGCCGGTCGAGGCCGTAGATCTCCTTCAGGTACTCGATGCGCGCCGGGTCGACCTGCTCGCCCTGGGACTTGAGCTCGTTGATGTAGGTCTCCAGGTAGTCGCCGGGCGGCAGCTGGATGATGATGAAGATGATGATGCTGATCGCGATCAGCGTCGGGATCATCACCAGGATGCGGCGCGCGGTATAGGACAGCATGGTCTGGGTGCCCGGCCTAGCGTGCGGCGCCGTCCTCCGGTTCGAGCCAGGCATGGTCCAGGCGATAGGTGCCGAAAAAGGAACCGGGATACCAGCTGTAGATGCCCTTCTTGGGCAGATTGCGCAGGCGCTTGTTGACCACCACGGGCTGCGGGATGGCGCTGACCGTGCCCAGGGTGAAGACCTGGTCGGCGTGGATTTCCAGGATCTGCCTCCAGACCTTCCTGCGCGCCGCCGTGTCCGCTGCCTCGTACCAGGCGGTGTAGAGTTCCATCAGCTTGCGCCCGGCCGGCATGTCCGGCGCCTGGCCCGAACGTCCACGGGTCTCGTGGTACTGGCCCCATTTCGGCCATTGCAGGTGGTCCTGGGTGATCGGGACGAACTCGGCCGGGCTCATGTCTGCGGTCGCGATGCCGTTGTCCAGCCCCTTGGAGACCGAGATCTGGGTCTCGCCCGCGAAGATCCGGTTGACGAAGACCTCGCGCTGCAGGGGCTTGGTGAAGAGCTTGATCCCGATTGCGCGCCAGCTGTCGCGGATCAGCTCCAGCACGTCGCTTTCCTCCGTGGCGATCCCCGCCGACTCGACGATCAGCTCCAGCGGCCGCCCGTCGGACAACAGCCGGACGCCCCGGTCGTTGCGTTCGTTCAGGCCGATCTCGTCGAGCAGGGCCGAGGCCGCCTCGGGATCGTAGTGCGCCCAGCGCTCCAGGAAGCTCGGGTCGAACAGCGGGCTCGAGCTCAGCAGGGTGTTGTTGCCCGCTTGGCCAAGGCCGAAGTAGACGGTCTGGTTGATCTCGTCTCGGTTGATCCCGAGCGACAGCGCGCGCCGGAAGCGCACGTCCCGGAACAGCTTGCGCAGCACCTGGTCCTGGACGTTCAGGTTGGGAAACAGCGTGACCCGCGAGCCGACCGCCGTGTCCCACAGCCGGACCTCGAAGTTCTGCTTCTTCTCGGCCTCCTTGAGGAAGGTGTAGTTGTCGAAGCGCAGGTAGCGGGCCTGCAGGTCGCTGTCGCCGGCGCCGGTCTTGGCGGGGATCAGGCCCTTGTCGGCGATGGTGACGACCACCTTGTCGATGTAGGGCAGCTGCCGGCCATCGCGGTCGACCCTGTGGAAATAGGGGTTGCGCTTGAAGACGAAGCGTTCCGACGGCGGGCGCGTGGTGTTGATCCAGGGCTGAAGGCTCGGCAGGTCGGGGTTCCGGTTCTTGTAGAGGTGGCCCTGGCGGATGTGCAGCGCCGCCCAGTTGCGCACCCCGGCCTCGGCGACCTCGGCCTCCAGCTTCTCGGCGTCGGCATGGTTGGCGTGGAACTGCTTCAGATAGTGCGCCGGCGCGTAGATGTAGAGCGGCCGCGCCTTGGCCAGCTGGTCCAGGAAGGTCGGATTGGGCCTCGGCCAAGTGTAGCGGACCGTGGTCTCGCTCGGATACTCGACCTCGGGCAGTTCGCCGTGGACCCGGAGCACGACCGGCGGTCCGGCGGGGAACAGCTTGTCGTTGTTGGCGACCTCCTCCCACCAGTAGCGGAAGTCCTCCGAGGTGAAGGGCGCCCCGTCCGACCAGCGGTGACCCCGCCGCAGATGCAGGGTGAAGATCCGGTTGTCCTCGACCTCGATGTCCTTGAGGATGTCCGGCGCCAGGGTCAGGTCGGGCCGATAGCCGACCAGGCGGGCGTAGCCGTAGACCACCATCTGCCTGACGTCGCGCGCGCCGCCCATCAGAAGGCGCAAGGTGCCGCCGTAGCGGCCCGGCGTCAGGTCCGACCGGTCGTGCGGACCGACGAAGGGCGTCTCAGGCAGGCGCTCGGCCATCGGCGGCAGCTCGCCGGCCGCGACCCGTTCGGCGAGCAGTGGCGGTTCCTCGGCGGCGCGCGCCGCCCCCGGCGTGCCGAGGATCAGCGCGGCGAGCGCGACGGCCGCCGTCGCGCGCGGCGCAAGCTTTCGGGGGTGCGGTCTGGTCATGATGTCGTCAACTCCACGCTTCCGAGCGCCGGGTCGGCTCGTACGAAATGCCCATCGCCCAGGTCGATCAGGTGCGGACGCGTTGACCCGTTTATGGTGTAGGGGGCCGGCCAGTTCGAGGGCTGCGAGGCGCGGCCTTCCATCAAGGCGCTGAGGTCCAGCTGCTGGTCCGGGTCCGGCTCGGGCACCGCCGACAGCAGGGCCCGGGTGTAGGGATGCACCGGCCGCCGGAACAGGGTCTCGCGCGGTGCGATCTCGACTAGCCGGCCCCGGCACATCACCGCGATGCGGTCGGCGATGTAGTCGACCACCGCCAGGTTGTGGCTGATGAAGAGGTAGGTCAGGCCGAGGCCGGCCTTGAGGTCCTTCAGCAGGTTCAGGATCTGGGCCTGGATCGAAACGTCGAGGGCCGAGACCGGCTCGTCGCAGATCAGCACCTCGGGCTTCAGCGCCAGCGCCCGGGCGATGCAGATGCGCTGCCGCTGGCCGCCGGAGAAGCTGTGCGGATAGCGCCGGAGATGCCGGCGGTCCAGGCCGACCACGTGCATCAGCTCCGCGACGAACTCCGCCCGCGAGGCCGGGTCGCCGACGCTGTGGATGGCCAGCGGCTCGCCGATGATCTCGGCCACGGTCATGCGCGGGTTGAGGGAGCTGAAAGGGTCCTGGAAGACGTACTGGATCCGGCGGCGGAACTCGGTCAGGGACGTACCCTGCAGGGCGAGCACGTCGATGTCCTGGTCCCTGTCGTGCCAGGTGACCGCGCCCGAATCCGAGCCCAGGGCCCGCATGATGATCTTCGACAGGGTCGACTTGCCGCAGCCGCTTTCGCCGACCAGCCCCAGGCACTCGCCGCGGCGCAGCTGGAAGGACACGTCGTCCACCGCCAGGATCTCGCTTCGCTCCGCCGAGATCCAGCCGTTGCTCTTGCGGGTTGAGAAACGCTTGGTGATGGAGCCGACGCTCAGCAGGGGTGCGCCCTCCGCGACCTCGCTGGGATCGCTCCGTCGCAGCTTCATCAGCGCGCTGTCCGCCGCATGCTCGATCTCGCGAATCGGGACCAGGCGCTCGCCGGTTTCCATGTGGAAGCGCGGCACCGCGCGCAGCAGCGCCTTGAGGTAGGGGTGCGCGGGCCTGCGGAAGATGTCGTCCAGGCTGCCGTGCTCCATGACCTCGCCGTGGTACATCACCACGACCTCCTCGGCGACGTTTGCGACCACGCCCAGGTCGTGGGTGATCATCAGCACCGCCATCTGCAGCTCCGACTGGAGGTCGTGCAGCAGCTTCAGGATCTGCGCCTGGATCGTGACGTCCAGCGCCGTGGTCGGCTCGTCGGCGATCAGCAGCGCCGGCCGGCAGATCAGCGCCATCGCGATCATCGCCCGCTGGCGCAGTCCGCCCGACAGCTCGAAGGGATAGATGTCGATGGTCGCCGCCGGGTCCGGGAATCCGACCAGGCGTAGCATCTCGATCGTCAGCTCGCGTCCTTCGCTCGGCGTCACGTCGCGATGCAGGTGCAGCGCCTCCAGAATCTGGTTGCCCACCGTGTGCACCGGCGACAGCGAGGTCATGGGCTCCTGGAAGATGATCGAGATGCGGCCGCCGCGGACCTGGCGCATCTGCGGCCCGCTGGGATCGAGCGCCGCCAGGTCGACCGGCTTCGCGGGCAGGCCGCTGGCGGTGGGCGTCGGATCGTTGAACAGGATCCGGCCGCCGTCGATGTAGGCGGTCTTCGGCAGGATGCCCATGATCGCCTGGCTGACCACCGACTTGCCGGAGCCCGACTCGCCGACCAGGGCCACGGTGGCGCCGGGCCGAACCCGGAAGGACGCACCACGGACCGCCTCCAGCCGCCCCTCCGGCAGCCGGAACGCGACCCGCAGATCCTGGACCTGAAGCAGATCCGTCACACGTCCTCCCTTTGCGGCGCTTCTCGTTACCCGGGCGCCGTTTCTTCGAAGTCCGGGTCGATGCCCATCGCCAGAAGGTTTCCGGCGGAGGCGGGATCGAGCGAAACGCCATTCGTTCTCGCGGCCGCGGCCGCCAGGCGCGTGACATCTTCGAATCCTTCTAAGTCGGATTCAATCTTCATCCTTCGGCCTTTGCCTTTCAGCGAGAGCTGCATGAAACCGCCGCTGCCGTCGCGATGCTGCCTGTGGGTCCCGAAGTAGCGCAGCCGGAGCTGCCGAAGGTCCTGCCAGCGCAGGGTCTGGCTGTAGAGATCGCTGCGGAAGATGCCGTCCTGGTTGAGCGTGATCTCGGTCAGGTGCCGTTGCAGGGTGCGCAGTCCGAAGAGGAGGAAGATCACGGTCAGGCCGCCGAACACGATCAGGATCACCGTGGAGATCGCGACGGTGGCGAGGACGCCGATGCCGACGGCGAGGCCGGTCGCCGCCCGCAGGTAGTCGCCGAGGATGGCGCTAGGCGGATAGCGGTACGTCGTGCTCATGCCTTTGCTCGATGTCGAAGACGGCGGCCGCTGTCAAGAGCCCGGCGCCGGGATGCGCCGAAAGGGTCGCCAGCAGGCGATCGAGGAACCGCCAGAGCGCTTCGTCGTGGACCGCGTGATGGGTCAGGATTCCGCTGGGCTCCTGCGGGTCCGCGCGGCCCTCGCGCCGCGCCGCAAGGTGCCCGCACAGCAGGTCCAGGGCCGCCCCCTCGCCGAGGAAGCGGCGCGCCGGCTTCCAGCCGATCGGATCCAGATGGCAGTTGACCTGGAGCAGCCCCGGCGACGGGTAGGCGGCGTCGCGCCGCGTGTAGGCCGAGAGGCCCCGGAAGCCCAGAGCCGGCAGCGCCGGCAGGAGCTCGGCGGCAATGCGGTTCCAGGGCGGCACTAGGACCGGCAGTGCGCGTGTCCCGAAGACCTCCTTAAGGCGGTCGCGGCCGTCGACAAGCTCGGCCAGCACCCTGGCGGCCGGCCGCGCCGGGCCCAGCTCGTACTTCTTGCGGTCCTCGGGCTCGTGGTTGCGATGGGCATAGCCGTGCTGCAGGACCGCGACCGGCGCCTCGTCTTGCGGGCGCCCCGCGAGGCTCTGTGCCAGCGCCGTCTCGGCCGCCGCCGGGATCACCGCCAGGGCCAGGGGCGCGTCGTGGCGCGAGGCGAGGTCGAGCAGGCGGTCGAGCGCCGGTCCGGGGCGGACCGCATCGTCGTCGCGCCACCAGATCGTGGCCTGACGGTTCCGGGCACGCCACAGGTCCAGCTCCGCCTGGAGGCTGTCCCAGCCGGTCACGGCCGCCGCCCGCCTTCGCGCCGCCGTTCGGCAAGGGCCCGGGCGATCCAGGCCGCGGAGGCCGCCGCGCCGCCCAGGTCGACGTCGAAGTCGCGCGGACCCCGCTCGGCGGCCAGGGCCAGGTCCATGGCGTCCGAGAGCGCCTGCGGGGTCAGGGCCTGTTCCTCCAGCATCACCGCTACCCCCGCCGCTTCCAGCAACCGGGCCCGCATGGTCTGTTCCGCCTCCCCTTCGGCCGCGACGGGCACGATGACCGCGCGTGGCCCCGTGCGCAGCAGGTCCGCGACCGTGTTGTATCCACCCTGACTGATCGACAGACGGGTTCCGGATAGTAGCTCATGGAACCGATGATGAGCACGCGAAAGCGTTACATTTTCAGGGCATTGCCGTACCAGCGCGTCGAGCTGCCCGGCCGGCAGGTTGGGGCCGGTCAGCAGGGTCCAGGGTGCTTCGCGCAGGGCCGAGAGGGGCCGCGCCGCCAGCGCGGTCTCGATCAGGGCCGTGCCCACCGCGCCGCCGCCGGCGGAGACCACGACGCCCCGGCGCTCCGAGTCCGCGCCGCGCGGCGCGGCGACCGCTTCTCCCTCGGCGACATAGCCCGTGTAGACCAAGGCATCGGCGAAGTCGGCCGCCTCCGGGAAGCTCGCCTCCAGGGTGACGAAGCGCGGGTCGGCATGGACCAGCACGACGTCGAAGAACGCCTCGACCTGGGCCTTGATCCAGGCCGCCCGCTTCGGGACCGGCGCCTTGGACAGGATGTCGCGTAACGAGCTGACGACCAGCGGCCGCGGCCTGGCGCCGCGCGCCGCCTCGAGGAGCGGGATCAGTTCGAAGCGCATCTGGCGCCGGCCGAAGGGATACATCTCGACGACCAGGGCTTCGGGCCGAAGCTCGCGGAAGGCGGCCAGCAGCAGATCCCGGCGCCGGGCCCGCCAGGCCTCGTCGATCGGCCGGCCGGTCTCGTCCAGCAGGACGGAGAAGCTGAGGTCGGCGGCACGCAGGGGCGGCAACTGGCGCAGGCGGGCCCCGCCGACATCGAGCCCGGACAGCGGCATGCCGCCGGACAGCAGGGTGGTGTCGAGCCCGGCCCTCGCCAGGGCCCGGCAGATCAGCGCGGCCCGCTTGAGGTGGCCGATGCCCAGCAGGTGCTGGACGTAGAAGAGGACGCGGGGGGCGGCGCTCGCCACGGTCAGGCCTCGAGCAGCGGGATGTTGAGGCGGCCGGGGCTCGGCCGGCCGCCGGGGTCGAGCAGGAACTCCTGGGCGACGCCGTTGCGCAGTTTGACCGGCGGCGGGCCCTTCATGTCCCAGCCGACCGCCAGGGCGTAGATCGCCCGGACCACGCCCTTGTGCGCGACCGCGACCGTCGGCCGGCCGGCGCCGGCGCGTTCCTCCAGGACGGGCCGCAGGCGCTGCTGCAGCTCGCGCGGACTCTCGCCGCCGGGCGGCCGGAAGTCGAGGCCCTGGGACTCCAGCCCGGCCATGTCCGCGCCCAGCTCGGCGCGCAGGTCGTCCAGGCGTTGACCCTCCCAGTCGCCCCAGGACATCTCTGTCAGGCGGGGCTCGACCGGGGCGTCGCCGTGGCCCAGAAGCCCGGCGGTCTCGCGGGCCCGGCCCAGCGGGCTGACGATCCAGGCGGCGGTTTGGTAGCCGCTCGGCAGCCGCCAGGCGGCGACCTCGGCGCGCGCCTCCGGGGTCAAGGGGCTGTCCTTCCGGCCCTGGGTGCGGCCGGCCTGGTTCCAAAGGGTGCGGCCGTGGCGGATCAGCAGCAAAGGGATCATGACTGCGCCGTATGGAAGTCGTCTCGGGCCTGCCGGAGGATCGCGTCCAGGGCGCCGGCCGCCGCGTCGAGGTCGTGTGCGGCGGCGGCTTCGCCGGCGCCCGCACGCAGGGCGGCGCGGCGCCCCGGGTCGCCGATCAGGGCCCGCAGGGCGGCGCCGAAGGCGCCGAGGTCGCCCGGCGGCGTCAGCAGGCCGCCCCGGTTCTCAGCGACCACGGCGGCGACGCCGCCGTAGCGGCCGGCGACCACCGGCAGGCCGCTGCCCTGGGCCTCGAGCAGGGCCATGCCGAAGGCTTCGTTCACCGCCGGCCAGGCATAGAGGTCGGCGGCGGCGAAGACCGCCGGCAGCGCGCCGGCCGGCCGCTCCCCCAGGTAGCGCAGGCGCGCCCGGGGGAGTCCGCCGAAAGCGGCCTCGACCTCGGCGCGGGCGGCGCCGTCGCCGACGATCAGGAGCCGCCAAGCCAGATCGGCCAGGCCGCCCAGGGCCTCGGCCAGGGCGCGGTAGGACGCCAGCTTGTCGCCGTGGCGCATCATCGCGACCGTCAGCAGCCAGGGCTGGTCCGGATCCAGCGCGCAGGACGCGGCGAGGGCGGAACGATGGCGCGTACGTTCGGCGGCCGCGGCGCGGAAGGGCGCCAGATCGGTGAAGGGCGGCAGGCCGTGCAGGCGCCGGACCGGCGGCAGGCCGGGCAGGTCGGCGGGATTGAGCGCGATCACCGCGGCCGCCTGCTCGAGGGCCGCCAGGGTGGCCTGATGCCCCGCGGCCCAGGGCCCGTCGGCGCGCTTCCCGGCGACCGAGGCCTCGGCCACGACATAGGGGATGCCGAGGCGCCGGGCCGCCAGGGGGCCGACCCAGTCCGGCGCCTTGTAGTAAAGGTGATAGGTGAACCACAGATCGGGCCGCCGTGCCGCCGGGCGTTCCCGACAGCGTGCGGCGTAGCGCTCGGCGAGGCGGGCGCCGAGCGACCTCAGGCGCTCCTGGCGCCCCGGATCGCCCTTCGGCTCCCGGCTGCGCAGGCGGCAGGCCAGCTCGACCTCGTGGCCGGCGCGGCGCAGCGCGCTTTGCAGCAGCCCGGCAAGCAGGCGGTCGCCCGAAGGCACGGGATGGTCGGGCGGCTTCAGCGGGGCGTAGAAGGCGACGCGCACAACCGCTGCCCCTCCGTCTCGTACGGCGCCGCCGGGTCCGCCTCCAGCCCGTCCGACGCCGCGACGCCGAAGCGCTGCGCCAGGGCGTCGACGCAGGCTTCCAGGTCGAAGGCCTGCCGGACCCGCCGGGCGGCGGCCCGCCCGAGGGTCCGGCGCAGGCCCGGGTCCCGGATCAGGCGGTCCAGGGCGGTCGACAGCGCGGCCGGGTCCTCCGGCGGCACCAGCAGTCCGGTGACCTCCGGCTCGATCAGCTCGGGGATGGCGGCGACCTCGGTCGCGGCGCAGGCCAGCGCCTGGCTCTGGGCCTCGATCAGAACGTTGGGCAGGCCGTCGCGGTCGCCGTCGCCGGCGACCCGGCTGGCCAGCACGAAGAGGTCGGCGGCGCGATAGGCGGCCAGGACCTCGGCCTGGGCCCGGGCGCCGCGCCAGTCGATGCACCCCTCCAGGCCGAGCGCGCGGGCCTGCTGCTGCAGCTTCTGGCGCAGCGGGCCGCCGCCGATGTGGACCAGGCGCCAGGCACGCTCGGCCGGCAGCGCGGCCAGCGCCCGGAGCAGCAGGTCGTAGCCCTTCTTCTCGACCGCGCGCCCGACCGAGAGGATGACCACGGGCGCTGCGGGATCGCTGCCGTCACGCGGCGGGCCCGGGGCCTCGGCGGCGGGTGGAAAGCGCGTCAGGTCGAGCCCGTGGTAGACCAGCGTCACTTCGCCGCCCGCGCCGCTCTCGGCCAGGGCCGAGAGGTGCGCCGCGCCGTAGGCGGTGCAGGTCACCGTCCAGTCGGCGGCCCCCAGCTTTTCCTGCTTCTCCCAGTCGGGCGTGGTCCAAATGTCCTTGGCGTGGGCCGAGCAGGTCCAGGGCCGGCCGGTCAGCAGCCCGGCATAGCGGGTCACCGAGGCCGGGGTATGGATGAAGTGGGCGTGCAGCCGGGCGATGCCGGGGTCGAGCTCGGCGGCCAGGACCAGGGCCTGGCCGAAGCGCCGCACCCGGTTGGGCGTCGGGTCGCGGCCCAGGTCGCGCAGCCAGGCGCCGCGCGCGGCGCGGTAGCCGGGCTGCCGTCGCGTCCGCCACCAGGCGCGCAGCACGCGCAGCGGCTCCTGGTAGAGGTATTCCGGCAGATAGAGCAGCGGTGCCTGGATCTCGCGGTGCACCGGGTGGACCTCGCGGTCGGTCGGGTGGCGCAGCGAGACGATGGTGATCTCCAGGCCCCGTCGTTCCAGCGCCCGGATCTCCTGGGCGATGAAGGTCTCCGAGAGGCGCGGGTAGCCCTTGAGGACGAACGCGACGCGCGGTGGAGTGGCCTTCTGGGCCTGCCTCTGCAGCTCTGCGGTCCTGGGTGCCATGGCGCTCTTTAGAGGGAATCCGCTCGGCCGGCCCCGGTTCAGAAGAAGGCCCGCCTGCGAACCGCCGGGAAGGTCTCGACGTCTTTCCGCAGCCAGGGCGCGAGCAGGCTGTTGACGTTGTCGAGCCCGTCCAGCAGGCTGGGCACGAAGACCTCCGAGGGGCGGTTCTGCTGCGGCAGGTTGCGCAGGGCTTCGGCCATGGCCGCAGGGTCGCGCGCGGGATCCTCGCGCAGCATCTGCGCCAGGCCCAGCTCCTGGGCACGCTGGGCGCGGATCGTCTGCTCAAGCCGCGGCTTCTCGCGCGGCACGATCAGGGCCCGCTTGTCGAGCGAAAGGATCTCGCAGAAGGTGTTGTAGCCGCCCATGGCGACCACGCCGACCGCCTTCGCCATCAGGCTTTCCATGTGCGGGTCGAAGGTGATGGCGTCGACCCGCTCCAGTCGGGCGGCCCGCTCGATGAACTCGGCCTGCTGCTCGGGCGGCATGAAGGGGCCGAGCACCAGCAGGGCCGGGTAGGGCAGCAGGCGGTCCGACTCGTAGGCGCGCAGCACCCAGTCGATCAGGACCTCGCCGTCGCCGCCGCCGCCCGGGGTGACCAGAAGGTAGGGCCGGTTGGTGATCTCCGGCGCCTGGACGCTCTCGGCCTGACCGACGTGGCGCGGCAGGTAGCCGGTGTAGACCAGCTTGCGCTCCACCCGGCCGGGCAGGTTCATCTCGGCCAGGGGGTTGCAGATCTGCTTCAGGCCGAAGACCCAGATCTCGTCGTAGATGTCGCGCAGCAGCGGCAGCACCTTCTTGCGGCGCCACTCGGGCACCAGAAGCCGCGGCTCGTCCATCACGTCGCGCAGGCCCAGGATCAGGCGGGTGCCCCGGGTCTTCATTTCGGCCAGGGTCTCGGTCACCTCGCCGCGCAGGCCCTGGGGCTCCTTGTCGACGATGAAGACGTCGGGATCGAAGATCTCCGCGGTGTGGCGGATGATCGAGGCCCGCAGGCCCAGGGTTTCCTCGATGTCCAGGTGCAGGTTCAGCGAGGTGTACTCGCCGTTGCGCAGCTTGATGACCCCGGGCACCCGGACGAAATCGACCCGGGCGCGGAAGTCGAAGCTGCCGATGATCGGCGACCCCGAGAGGATCAGAACCGAAAGGTTCTTGTTCTCGGCGACCAGCGAGTGGGCGATCACCCGACAGCGGCGCAGATGTCCGAGGCCGAAGCTGTCATGGCTGTAGATCAGGACTCGCGTGTCACGGCGGGACCGTGCCATGCTCCTGTCTCCCCCTTCCCTAGCCGAATACGATGCCAGCGGCGTGACTGGCCCAGCGTGACTGGCCCGGATCGTCCGCCCACGACCCGGATCAAACGGCTGAGAGCCTACGCGAGGCGGCCCGGCGAGTCGATTGGGCTTTTTGCCGCGCCGGGCGTGGCTGGTTTACCCTCCCAGGGCGCTCCGCTAAGCTTCGCGGGCGCGGCGGCCGTCCGTCTTTCCGACTGCGGGGCCTATGGAACCCAACCTGTTCAAGTATATCTGGCGGCACAGCAGGCGGGATCAGCTCATCATCCTGGTCCTGGTCCTGCTTTCGCTGCCCTTCTACTTCGTCTCTCTGCAGCTGCCAAAGCAGATCGTCAACGAAGGCATCGAGGGCACGGGCTTCGCCGGCCCCGGATCGACCCAGAGTTTCCTCGCCTTCGACCTGCCCTTCGGCGAGACGCTCTTCGGCCGCCCGGTCACGGTCTTCGAGGGTTTCGAGCTGGAGCAGATGGCCCTGCTCTTCGCCCTCAGCTTCGCGTTCCTGGCGCTGGTGATCGTGAACGGCATCTTCAAGTTCGTGATCAACACCCTGAAGGGCCAGCTCGGCGAGCGGATGCTGCGCCGCCTGCGCTACGAACTGACCGACCGCGTCCTGCGCTTTCGCCTGGCGCAGTTCAAGAAGGTGCGCCAGGCCGAGGTCGCGACCATGGTCAAGGACGAGGTCGAGCCCCTCGGCGGCTTCATCGGCGACGCCTTCATGACCCCGGTGTTCCTCGGCGGCCAGGCGCTCACCGCCATGACCTTCATCCTGCTCCAGAACGTCTGGCTCGGCAGCGTTGCGGCCGTGATCGTCCTGGTCCAGGCGATCCTGATTCCCAAGCTGCGGGTCCGGATCCTGGAGCTCGGGCGCCAGCGGCAGCTGGTCAGCCGGCACCTGGCCGGACGGATCGGCGAACTGGTCGCCGGCGCCACCGAGATCCATGCCCACGACACCTCGAACCTCGAGCGTGCGGAGATCTCCCGCCGGCTCGGCATCATCTACCGGATCCGCTACGAGATCTTCCGGCGCAAGTTCTTCGTCAAGTTTCTCAACAACTTCCTCTCCCAGCTGACGCCCTTCATATTCTACGCGCTCGGCGGCTACCTGGTGATCGTCGGCCAGCTCAACATCGGCGCCCTGGTCGCGGTGATCGCCGCCTACAAGGACCTGCCCGCGCCGGTGAAGGAGCTCATCGACTGGGACCAGCAGCGCAACGACGTCCAGATCAAGTACGACCAGGTGATCGACCAGTTCCATCCGCCCGAGATGATCGATCCCGAGAATCAGAAGCCCCACAGCGACGAGGTCGCGCCGCTGTCCGGCGAGATCGTGGTGGCCGGTCTCGGCCTGGTCGACGAGAACGGCAACAAGCTCCTCAACGGCGTCAACTTCCGCGCGACGCTCGAGGAGCACGTCGCCGTGGTCGGGCCCAGCAACAGCGGGAAGGATCACTTGACCATGATGCTGGCCGGCCTGGTCACGCCGAGCAGCGGGCGGATCACCTTGGGCGACTATGACCTGCGCAGCCTCGGCCAGTGGGTCACCGGGCGGCGCCTTTCCTACGTCGGCGACGATGCCTATCTCTTCTCCGTGAGCGTTGGCGAAAATCTGCTCTACGGCCTGAAGCACGTGCCCCGGCGCCCGTCCGACGCCCCGGATGCGCAGACGCGCAGCAGGGAGGAGGCCGAGCGGCGCCGCGCCGGCAACACCACCCTGGATATCGAGGACGACTGGATCGACTACGAAGCCGCCGGCGCCAGCGGTCCCGAGGACCTGCCCGAACGGATGATCGAGGTGCTGCGCCTGGTCGACCTGGAAGAGGACATCTACGGCTTCGGCCTTCAAGGCACCGTGGATCCCAAGCTGCGGCCGGAGCTGGCCGCGGGCATCCTTGACGCCCGCGCCGACCTTTCCCGTGTCCTGGCCGAGCGCGGCGCCGGCGACCTGGTCGTCCGCTTCGATCCGGAGAAGTTCAACGACAACGCCACCCTGGCGGAGAACCTGCTGTTCGGCACGCCGATCGATCCGGCCTACGACGCCGAGAACCTGCCGCAGAACCCGGTCATCGTCGGCATCCTGAAGAGCGAGGGGCTGCTCGACGACCTGGAGGTCATGGCGGTCAACATCGCCCAGACCATGGTCGAGATCTTCGCCGACCTGCCGCCGGGCCATCCCTTCTTCGATCAGTTCAGCTTCATCGCCTACGACGATCTGCCGGAGTTCAGGGCCCTGATCACGCGCACCGAGAAGTCCGGCTTCAAGTCGCTGAACGAGGCCGAGAAGGCGCGCTTCCTGGCGCTGCCCTTCCGCTACATCAAGGGCCGGCACCGCCTCGACCTGAGCGACGAGTCCTCGGAGAGCTTCGAGGCGCGGATCCTCAAGGCCCGCTACGCGATCTTCGACCGGCTGCTGACCGAGGACGGCAGCGGCCCGGTCGCCTTCTACGATCCGGCGACCTACAACGCCGCCGCCAGCCTGCAGGACAACATGCTCTTCGGTCGGCTCGCCTTCGGCCGGGCCCAGGCCCCCGAGATCGTCGGAGCCGCCATGACCGAGGTGCTCGAGACCCTGGGCCTGCGCCGATCGGTGATCGAGGTCGGGCTCGACTACGACGTCGGCCTGGCCGGCAAGCGCCTGTTCCAGACTCAGCGCCAGAAGCTCGCCATGGCGCGGGCGATCATCAAGAAGCCCGACCTTCTGGTCGTCAATCAGGCCTTCAGCGGCATGGACGACGGGACGCGCCACCGGATCCTCGACCGGGTCCTGGCGGCGCGCAAGGGCCGCGGCGTCATCTGGGCCCTGCAGGATATCGAGAACGCCCGCGTCTTCGACCGGGTGCTGATGATGGATGGCGGGCAGGTGGTCCGGGAAGGACGTTTCGAGGACGTGGCCGGCGCCGGGGACTCCGACGCTCTTGCAGAGACGGGATAAGAAGAAGTCAAAGGAGACGGGCCATGGGCTTGGCAGAAGAGGTCGAGATTCTGAGGCGGATACCGCTTTTTGCGAACATCGATCCGGCGAAGCTCAAGCTCATGTGCTTTGCGAGCGAGCGGGTGACCTTCAAGGACGGCGAGGTGCTCTGCCGTCAGGGCGAGACCGGGGATTCGGCCTTCATCATCCTGGACGGCACGGCGGACGTTCAGGTGGAACGACGAGAGGGCACGATGAGTGTGGCGACCCTCACCAAGAACGACATCGTCGGCGAGATTGCGATCCTTTGCGACGTGCCCCGAACCGCGACCGTCGTCGCCAAGGGCGAGCTCATCACCCTCAAGGTGACCAAGGATCTCTTCTTCGGCCTGGTCAAGGACTTCCCGGAGATCGGCATCGAGATCATGCGCGTGCTGGCGCATCGCCTGGAGCAGACCACCGGCGAACTGATCGCCGCCAAGGCCGCCGCCGGCGTCGGGGCCTGAATCTCGACGCGTCTTGATAAAGGCCCGGTCCGCAGATGAGCCGTCTGGACAGCGCGATTCGCCGGCTTCAGGCTCAGCGGGCCTGCATCGACCATGCCGCCGAAGCCATTGCCAGCCTGCCCGGGCCGGTGCTCGAGCTCGGTCTCGGCAACGGCCGGACCTACGACCACCTGCGCAGCCGCCTGCCGGGGCGTGCGATCTTCGTCTTCGAGCGGGAGGTGGCCGCCAGTCCCGACTGCGTGCCGCCGGAGTCCCACCTGATCCTCGGGGACTTCGCCGAGACCCTGCCGAAGGCGGCGGCGCGTTTCGCCGCGGCGGTCAGCCTGGCCCACGCCGACGTCGGCTCCGGCGATCCGGCGGCCAGCCGGCGCTCGGCCGGGCTGGTCGCGCGCTACCTGCCGCCGCTCCTGCGGCCGGGCGGCCTCCTGCTGTGCGAACTGGCGCTGGAGGTGCCGGGGCTGCAGCGCCTGCCGATGCCGGAGGGCGTCGCGCCCGACCGCTATTTCTACTATCGGCAGCCGTCAGCCTAGAGCAGCCCGCGTTCATTCGAACGCGGATAAGCTGCTCTAACAGGCTGTTGAAGAAGCCCAGAGTTCTTGCCCGAGATCATCCTTCGACAAGGGGCGCTGCCCGGCGCTACGCGCGGATTGAGGAGACGTACTTGAAATTGCTCACCCTCACCCTGAGCCTGTCGAAGGGCGTGGGTGGCGGGTCGCACTTTTCAATAGCCTGCTAACTCTCTAGCTCGAGGATCACCGGGACGTGGTCCGAGGGCTGCGGCCAGGTGCGCGCGTCCCGGTACACCGTGACCGAGCGCAGCGCGCCTGCCAGGGGTGGCGTCACCCAGACGTGGTCCAGACGCCAGCCGTAGTTCCGCTCGAAGGACTGCGCGAAGCGGTAGCCCCACCAGGTGAACAAGGGCTCTTCCGGCGGGACGAAGTGGCGCTCGGCGTCGATGAAGCTGCCCGCCTCCAGCAGGCGCGCCATGTGCTCGCTCTCGACCGGGGTATGGCCGACGCTGCGCAGCAGGCGCTTGTGGTTCCAGACGTCCGTCTCCAGCGGCGCGACGTTGAGATCGCCGAGCAGGATCAGGGGGCGCGCCGCGACCGAGTCCTCGCGCGCCCAGTCCGCCATCTCGGTCAGGAAGGAGAGCTTGTGGTCGAACTTGGGGTTGGCGTCGCGGTCGGGCTGCGGCCCGCCCGAGGGGACATAGAAGTTGTGAAGCTCGATCTCGCCTTCGAGCAGGACCGAGGCGTGACGGCGGTCGTCCTTGTCGCACCAGGACTTGGCGTGCTCCTCGGCCAGGGGTTGGCGGGACAGGATGGCGACGCCGTTGTAGCCCTTTTCGCCGCGTACCAGCTGATGCCGATAGCCCAGGTCGCGCAGCGCCTCGGCCGGGAAGTCCTCGTCGCGGACCTTGATCTCCTGCAGGCAGAGCACGTCCGGCGCCTTGGCCTCGACGAAGCGGCCGATGTTGTCCAGGCGCTGGCGGACCGAGTTCACGTTCCAGGTTGCGATGGTCAGCGTCATGGTGCGTTTTGCTTTACCCGAGCCGGGCCGAGAAAGAAAGAACGCCCGGTCGGGGGGAGGCCGGGCGTTCTCATCTCCGAGGAGATACGAAAGGACGGCAGGGGAAGCGTCCCTTCGTCAGAACCGCGTCCGCAGTGACGACGGCTCTTTCACTTCTATTTAGGTCGCGCCGCGGCCATTGCAATCCGGGCGACGAATTCGTGGGTCGGCCCTGGACTCAGGCCGGGATCTCGGCCAAGCCGGCGGTCGCGGCAGGCTGGCGGCGGGTCGCCGCGCGCCGCCGCGCGGCGGCGCCGAAGGCTTTGAAAAGCTTGGTAGAGAAGTCGTTCTCCAGGGCCTTGTACTCGGGGTGCCACTGCACGCCGAGCGCGAAGGCCCGGGCGTCCGCGACCCGCACGGCCTCGATGGTGCCGTCGGGCGCGCTGCCTTCGACGGCCAGCCCCTCGGCCGGCCGGTCGATCGCCTGCCAGTGCAGGGAGTTGATCTCGATCTCGGCGCTGCCGGCGATGGCCTCGAAGGCCCCGCCGGTGAGGAAGCGCACGCTGTGGCGCGGTCCGTACTGGACGTCGAGATCCTCGTGCTGGGGCCGGCGGTGGTCCATCCGCCCCGGCAGCTCGTGGACCCGGGCGTGGAGCGTGCCGCCGAGGGCGACGTTCAACTCCTGGAAGCCCCGGCAGATCGCCAGCAAGGGCAGCCCCTGCGCCAGCGCCGCGCGGATCAGCGGCAGGGTGGTCGCGTCCCGGGCCTCGTCGTAGGGCTCGGCCTCGGGGCTCGGCGCCCGGCCGTAGCGGCTGGGGTGGACGTTGCTCGGGCTGCCGGTCAGCACGATGCCGTCCAAGCCGTCCAGGATCGAGGCCGTTTCGGAGCGCCCGGCCAGGGCCGGGAACACCAGAGGGACGGCCTCCGAGGCTTCGGCGACGGCACGGACGTACTTGTCGCCGATGGTGTGATGGATCTGGTCGCCGATCTGCTTGCTGCAGGCCGGCAGGCCGATCAGAGGGCGCGGCGCGGTCTCGGTCATGGCGCCTGAAGGCTAGTGTTTTCCGACAGGCCGGGCAAGGATCGAGGCAGGGCTCGGAGCAGGGGGCCGGGCGGACTTGCCAGGGCTGGGCCGGCACCCCATAAGTCAAGGCGATGGCGGACTTCATCCAGGACTTGGCGGCCTGGAAGGCCTATCTGGTCTTCGGCTGGCTGGTATTGTTCTTCGGGCTGGAGCGGCTGCGGCCGGCGGCGAAGGAAGACCGGCTGCGGCAGGGCCGGGCGCAGCCGGTCGCCGGCGGCTGGGACCGCCTCGGGCGCAACGGCGGGCTCTGGCTCTGCAACGTCGGCCTGTCGCTGGCCGTGGTGCTGCCGATCTCGGCCTGGGCCGCGGCTCATCCGCTGTTCGAGCGGCCGGCCCTGCTGACCGGCTGGACCGGCCTGGTGTTCGATATCCTCCTGCTGGACTTCCTGATCTACTGGTGGCACCGGGCCAACCACGAAGTCGGCTTCCTTTGGCGCTTCCACGAGGTCCACCACCTCGACCGCTTCCTCGACACGACCTCGGCGCTGCGCTTCCACTTCGGCGAGGTGCTGCTCTCGGCGCTGGCCCGTGCGGTGGTGATCGTGGTCTTCGCGGTGCCCTTCGCCACGGTCGTGGTCTTCGAGGTGCTGATCCTGCTGGCCGCGATCTTCCACCATTCGAACCTGCGCCTGCCCCGGCGGCTCGAGGCCGGGCTCGGCCGCGTCTTCATCACCCCGGCGATCCATTGGGTGCACCATCACGCCCGGCGCCGGGACACCGATTCCAACTACGGCACGATCTTCAGCTTCTGGGACCCGCTCTTCGGCAGTCGCAGCCCGACGCCGCGCGATCCGGAGATGGAGATCGGCGTCGAAGGCCGCAGGGAAGGGCCCCTGCTCGGCCTGCTTTACCGGCCCTTCAGCCCGCGGCGCTAATACCAAGGAGCGCCGATCGGTGAGGATGATCACACGCGCGGCTTTGACGGTCTGTTACAAGGATTGCCTTCGTCCGGCCGATCGCCGATAGAATCTCACCGCGGGCGAACCGCCAGTCGAGAACGCAATGCAGAATCGGGACAGTCTCGCAGCAGCCCTCGACTACCTCGAGGACTGGCTGGCCTATCAGCAGCAGAACAACCCCGCGATGCCGGGGCTTTCGGTCGCGGTCGCGCAGGACGGCGACCTCCTCTTCGAGCGGGCCTGGGGCTGCGCCGATCTGGCGACGCGGGAGGCCCTGACGACGCGGCATCTCTTCCGGGTCGCCTCCCACTCCAAGACCTTCACCTCGGCCGCCGTCCTGCAGCTCGCGGACACCGGCCGGCTGACCCTCGACGATCCTGTGGCGCGGCATCTGCCCTGGCTCGCCGAGAATCCCGATCCGCGGCTGGCCGGGCTTACCCTGCGGCAGCTGCTGTCCCACGGGGCGGGCGTGATGCGCGACGGGCCGCTTCCGGATTTCTGGATCCTGGAACGGGATTTTCCCGACCGGGAGACCCTGATCGATTTCTTCCGGACCCAGCCGCTGGTCATCGATCCGGGCACCCGTATGAAGTACTCCAACTTCACCTACGGGCTGCTCGGTCTGGTGATCGAGGCGGTCTCGGGGCTCGACTTCGCCGGCTACCTCCACGCCAAGCTCCTGGCGCCCTTGGGCCTGGCCGAGATCGGGCCGGAATACGAGGCGGGCGCCGGGCCCTTCGTCACCGGCTACCTCCGGCCGAGTCCCGCCTGGGAGCCGATCGCGGTCGCCTCCTCCCCCCTGGCGACCCGGGCCCTGGCGCCGGCGACCGGCGTCTATGCCAGCGCCGCGGCGCTCTGCGCCTTCTACGACGCCCTGGTCTTCGGCGATGTCCTGCTTTCCGCCGAGGCCCGGGGCGAGATGCTGCGCAAGCAATGGCAGGTGCCCCACGACGAGTTCGACCGGGACTACGCCCATGGCCTGATCCTGCGCGACCTCGGCCGCCGCCGGATCGCCGGCCATAGCGGCAGCTTTCCCGGGCAGGTCAGCGCGACCTTCCTGGACCCGGCGCAGCGCTTGGTCGTTTCGCTCATGACCAACGGCTACAACGTCCCGGTCGACCTCTTGCAGGCGGGGATCTGGAGCGTCTTCGACGTCTTCGAGGCCCAGAGTTCCACGGCGGGGGACGCGGCCTCCGGGTCCCTTTCGGCCTATGGCGGCCGGTTCTTCATCCCGGCGGGTGCGGTCGACCTGGTGCCCCTCGGCGACGTCATCTACGTCGCCAGCCCGGGCAAGTCCCGGCCCTTCGACAAATGCGGGGAGATCAGAAAGGGCGCCGACGGGATCTTCCGGCTCACCGAGGACAACGGCATCGGCCGCTACGGCGAGGCGGTCGACTTCACTTTTGCTTCGGACGGCAGCCTGGAGCGGGTTTCCCTCGGCGGCCTACCTCTATTGCGCGAGGCCGCCTTCCGCGATCTCGCCGCGCGGGTCTCCGCGACTGCTCAGCGGCGGCCGTCGTAGCGGTCCTCTCGGAGCAGCTTCAGGCGGTCGAAGATCTCGTCGTCGATCTCGACCCCGACCCGGGGTCCGAGCAGCGCGACCTCGGTGGTGACGCCCTGGGCGTCCGTGACGACCCACTTCTTCAGGGCCAAAGGCTTGTCGGCGAAGACCAGGGTCACCTTGCCCTGGGGCGACTCCTCGTTCTGCTCCAGGGTCACCCGCAGCACGCCGGGCCCGCGCTTGAGCGCGATCACCCGCACGCTGTCGTCGAGCTCGACCTCGTCGCGCAGCAGGAACCAGAGAGGCGTCTCCCAGAGCGGGAGGTAGGTCTCTTCCTTCAGCTCCTTGTCGTAGTAGAGCAGCACCAGGCCGTCGGCCATGAGCAGGGCCGGGTACGGCGGATCGTACTCGAAGCGCATCTTGCCCGGCCGGTTGAGATAGAGATCGCCTTCGACCGGCACGCCCGCGGAAGAGACTTGCAGGAAGCGCGAGCGCAGCGTCCGGATACCGGTCAGGTAGCGCTCGATCCGCGCCAGGTCGGCCCGGTCCAGCTCGGACAGGGCGGCGGTCTGGGGGGCCCCCGTTCCGGCCCTCGCCTTGCCCTCCTCAGTGGCCCCCTCCGCGGCCCCCTCCGCGGCCAAGGCGCCGCCCGAATTGCCCGGCCGCAGGCCGGGAGGTACCGAAAGGACCGATCCGATCGCGCCGAGGCCGATCAAGAGAGAGAACAGAGTCTGCCGCACCGCCATGCTCCTCCACTGGCGCGCCTCCACCGGCGCCCCCTTTGTCAGGTTATGGGGTCGTCGTCAGGCCTCGTCCAGGTTGCGGCCGAGGACTTCGCGCTTGCCGACGTGGTTGGCCGGGCCGATCACGCCTTCGGACTCCATGCGCTCGATCAGCCGGGCAGCGCGGTTGTAGCCGATCTGCAGGTGGCGCTGCACGAAGCTGGTCGAGGCCTTGCGCTCGCTGCAGACCAGCGCCACCGCCCGGTCGTAGAGGTCGTCGCCGCTGCCGTTCGCCTCGCCGCCCAAGCCGTTGAGTTCCGGCTCCTCGTCCTCGGTGATCGCCTCGATGTAGTCCGGCAGGCCCTGCGCCTTGAGGTGAGCGACCACGTCCTCCACCTCCTGGTCGGTCACCAGGGGCCCGTGCACGCGGGTGATACGGCCGCCCTGGGCCATGTAGAGCATGTCGCCCTGGCCCAGAAGCTGCTCTGCGCCCATCTCGCCCAGAATCGTCCGGCTGTCGATCTTGGAGGTGACGTGGAAGGAGACCCGGGTCGGGAAGTTCGCCTTTATGGTGCCGGTGATGACGTCGACCGAGGGCCGCTGGGTCGCCATCATCATGTGAATGCCGGCGGCGCGGGCCATCTGCGACAGACGCTGGACCGCGGCCTCGACGTCCTTGCCGGCGACCAGCATCAGGTCCGCCATCTCGTCGATCACCACCACGATGTAGGGCAGCGGCTGCAGGTCGATCGGCTGGTCCTCGTGCAGCGGGTTGCCGGTATCGGGATCGAAGCCGACCTGGATCTTGCGGGTCAGGACCTCGCCCCGGCGCCGCGCCTCCTCGACCCGCTGGTTGTAGCCGTCGATGTTGCGCACGCCGAGCTGCGACATGGCGCGGTAGCGGTTCTCCATCTCCCGCACCGTCCACTTCAGGGCGACGATGGCCTTCTTCGGCTCGGTGACGACCGGCGACAGCAGATGCGGGATGTCGTCGTAGACCGACAGTTCCAGCATCTTGGGATCGACCATGATGAAGCGGCACTTCTCCGGCGGCAGCCGGTAGAGCAGCGACAGGATCATGGCGTTCAGCGAGACCGACTTGCCCGAGCCGGTGGTGCCGGCGATCAGCAGGTGCGGCATGCGCGCCAGGTCGACGATCTGCGGCATGCCGCTGATGTCCTTGCCCAGGATCAGCGGCAGCTTGCCGCCGCTCCGCTCGAAGCCCTGGGAGCCCATGAGCTCCCGCAGGTAGACCGTCTCGCGCTTGCTGTTGGGCAGCTCGATGCCGATGACGTTGGAGCCCGGGACCACGGCGACGCGGACCGAGATCGCGCTCATCGACCGGGCGATGTCGTCGGCCAGGCCGACCACGCGGCTGGTCTTGGTCCCGGGCGCCGGCGCCAGTTCGTAGCGGGTCACCACCGGGCCGGGCCGGACCTTGACGATCTCGCCGCGTACCCCGAAGTCCTGCAGCACCGTTTCCAGCAGGCGGGCGTTCTTCTCCAGCGCATCCCGGTTCACCGCGCCGTGGCCGGAGTCCGCGGGCGGATTGGCCAGCAGGTTCAAGGGCGGTGGTTCGTAGTCGCCCGACCCGGCGAACTCGAAGCGCCGCTGGTTGGCCTTCTCCGTGCGCTTGCCGGGCTTGGTGCGGGGCGCGGGCGCCGCCACCAGGTCGGCGTCCTCGGTCAGAGCCTTGGGCAGCGGCGGCAGCTCGTTCTCCAACAGGACCGCATCGTCCTCCTCGGGGCCTGCCTCATCCTGGCCCTTGGCGACCAGCTTCGGCTCCTGGCGCGGGCCGTTCGCCTTCTGCCGCTTCTTCTTCGGCCCCTTGGCCTTGGCGACCGGCTCCGCGCGCGGCTCGCTCCGGACGGTGCGGCGGCGCATCGGGCCGCCCTTGCGCGCGGGTTCGCCGCTGCGCGGCCGCAAGAGCGGCGCGAAGACGCGCAGCGGCCCGAGCAGCAGCCCCTGCCACTCCCCGGAGGAGAGTCCCAGGGCGTAGAGCAGCAGGAGGCCGGCCAGTCCGGCGCTGCCGATCGCCGCCATCCAGGGCTCGACCGATGGGAAGGCTGTCAGGCGCTCGAGCAGCATCTGGCCCAGGGCGCCGCCTAGGCTGCTCTCCAGCGGCCAGGAGCCGGGCTTGGGCAGGGCCGAGAGGGCGGCCCCGGCGAAGACCACGACGACCGGCACCAGGGCCATCCGCAGCCACCAGCGCGGCCAGGCGCGGCTGCGCAGCACCCGCCAGGCCCAGGCGCCGAAGGCCAGGGGCAGGATCATGGACGCGACCCCGAGGTACTGCAGCAGGGTGTCGGCGATGGCCGCCCCGTCGCGTCCCAGCAGATTGCGCGCCACGCCGTCGCTGGCGCGGTTGAGGGAGGGGTCCGCGGGATCGTAGCTGGACAGAGCCAGGATCAGGATCAGCGCAGCCGTCGCGAGCACCAAGCCCAGAACCTCCATCACCCGGCGCTGCAGGAATCCCGTCCCGGCCGCCGGGCCGCCGGCCTGGCGGCGCGAGGTTGCGGCCGCGCTTTGCCGAGCCGCCATGGCTATCTCCATCTCCAGTCCGTCTTCCTCATTGCAGAACCTCGACCAGGCGGCCGAGGGCGGCTTCCGTGAGTTCGGGATCGTCGACGAGGGCTATACGGATATAAGCCGCCCCGGGCGCGGAGTCATCGCCTTCGGCGCCGCACATATAGGCGCCCGGCAGGACCCGGATGCCGGCTTCGCGCCAAAGCTTGAGCGCGGCGGCCTCGCCATCGCCCACGTCCAGCCAGAGGAAGAAGCCGCCCGCGGGCCGGCGGGCGCCGAAGCGGTTGCCCAGGACCCGTTCGGCGACGGCGAAGTTTTGCCGGTAGCGTTGCCGATTGGCCACAACATGCGCCTCGTCCTGCCAGAGCCGGGTGCCCGCCGCCAGGACCGGCAGCGGCACGCCGGCGCCGCCGAAGCGAAAGGCCTGGTCCAGGCGGTCGATCAGCGCCGGATCGCCGGCCACGAAGCCGCAGCGCAGACCGGCCGCGCTGGAGCGCTTGGACAGGGAGTGGAAGGCCAGCACCCCGTCCAGGCTGCCGCTCGCGGCGGCGAGCTGCAGGGCGCCCGGCGGCGGGGCGTCGAAGTAGATCTCCGAATAGCATTCGTCGAAGGCCGCGACGTAGCCGTACGCGCGAGCGCTCTCGATCAGCGCCGCCTGCCTGGCGGCCTCGGCGACCGCGCCCTGGGGGTTGGCCGGCGAGCAGAGGTAAGCCAGGGCCGCACGTCCCAGGATCGCGGGGTCCAGGCCGGCGTAGTCCGGCTGGAAGCCGGTCTCTTCCGTGGCCGGGACCATCACCGCCTCGGCCCCGACTGCGGCCGCCGCGCCCGAATAGACGTGGTAGGCCGGATTGGGCATCAGGACGGCGCCTTTTCCTGCCCCGCCCCCGGGTCCGCTGCGCGACCCGGCCAGCACGACCGCCGCGAAGAACAGACCTTCGCGCGAGCCGGGCAGGGGCAGAACATGGCGATCCGGGTCCAGGAAGCCCTCCGGCAGGCCGTAGCGGCGGTTCAGCCAGGCGACCGCGGCCGCGCGATAGGCCGCGTCGCCGCGCGGCGGCGGGTAACGCGACCAGCCCGAGGCGGCCTCGGCGATGGCTTCGGCGACGAAGTCCGGGGGCGCGTTGCGTGGTTCGCCAACCTGCAGAAAAACCGGCTTGCCCTCCGCGCCGACCGAGGGCCCCGGCGGGAGGTCGTCGAGCAGGGCGGCAAGCCGCAGGAAGGGATGAAAGGCCTGAAGGCGCGCGTCGCTCAAGTCGGCTCGGCTCCGGTGGTGTCTGGGGCGAAGGGGCCTCACGCCCAGCCTGGGCGCCTATTTGGCTGCCCCGCTTGGCTGCTTGGGGGCGCAAAACCCATGGAAATCTAGTGGTTGCTCCGCCGAGGGACAAGGCGGAAGCCCCGAGTGTGATGGTTTCAAAGTTCGGCACATTTCGTGTGCCCTGAAGTGTTGAAAGAAAGCGGGTCCCCGGGCCAGACGGCCCGGGGATTGTAATGGGATCGCAGCTTGATCGCGGTCCGCGGGCCAGGACAGAGAAGGCCCGGGCAAAAGAAAAAGGGCCCGGGGGAGTGGTCGCCCGGGCCCACAGGGGAAGGGGTTTCAGGTCAGATCGCCTGCGACCCCCTGCCGAATTCCGGATAGGCCTCCTGGCCCAGCTCCATGGTGTCGAGCCCGGCGTGCTCTTCTTCCTCGCTCACCCGGATGCCCAGGGAGAACCTGAGGGCCAGCCAGACGATCGCGCTGGCCACCACCACGAAGGCGCCGACGGCGAGGATGCCGATCAACTGCACACCCAGGTTGCCGCTGCCGAAGATGCCGACCGCCAGGGTGCCCCAGATACCGGCCACGAGGTGCGCCGGGATCGCGCCGACCACGTCGTCGATCCGCATCTTGTCGAGCAGCGGCACGCTGGCCACGACCAGGACGCCGCCGATGCCACCGATGATGATCGACAGCAGGTGGTTCTGCAGGTCGGGACCGGCGGTGATGGACACCAGGCCGGCGATGGCGCCGTTCAGGGCCATGGTCAGGTCGATCTTCTTGAAGACGATCTGGCTCGCCGCCATGGCCGCGATCACGCCGCCGGCCGCGGCCAGGTTGGTGTTGACGAAGACGATGGCCATGGCCGAGGCGTCGAGGGCCGAGCCCAGGGCCAGCTGCGAGCCGCCGTTGAAGCCGAACCAGCCGAGCCAGAGGATGAAGGTGCCCAGGGTCGCCAGCGGCAGGTTGGCGCCGGGCATGGGATGGACCTTGCCGTCGGGACCGTATTTGCCCTTGCGGGCGCCGAGGATGATCGCGCCGGTCAAAGCCGCCCAGCCGCCGACCGAATGGACGATGGTCGAGCCGGCGAAGTCCGAGAAGCCCATCTCGGAGAGCCAGCCGCCGCCCCAGGTCCAGGCGCCCTGGATCGGATAGATGATACCGGTCAGCACGACCACGAAGAGCAGGAAGGGCCAGACCTTGATGCGCTCGGCCAGGGTGCCGGAGACGATCGAGGCCGCGGTCGCCACGAAGACCATCTGGAAGAACCAGTCCGACATGACCGAATAGCCGTTGCCGGTCACCGCGGCGATCAGCTCGGGCGTCGCCTCTTCGGCGCCCAGCAGCGCGATCTCGGCGTCGGAGGTGTTGTAGAGCAGCGAGAAGCTGCCGATCCAGCCGCTGACGTCGGTGTACATCAGGCTGTAGCCGATCAGGTAGTAGAGGATGCCCGCGATCGAATAGAGCGCGATGTTCTTCAGGCAGATGGTCGCCGTGTTCTTGGAACGGACCAGGCCGGACTCCAGCATGGCGAAGCCCGCCGCCATCCACATGACCAGCGCGCCCATCATCAGGAACGAGAAGGTGTTGAAGACGAAGGCGGTCTCGGCCGAGACCGCGGCCCAAGCCGGCGAGGCGACCGTCAGGCCGCCGAGGCCGGCCAGCGCGGCCAGGCCCGTTTTGTGGTTCATGCGGATCATCGCTCCCTCCTGCAAAGCCCAGTGGATCGGGCCGGATCGAAACGCCGAAAGCGCGCGGCCACCCGCCGCCCGGTGATCTCGGCCCTGCCCCCGCTTGTTCTCCGGGCCCCTGTTTCAAGCCCCGTGCCAAACCCGAGGGCCCGGTCGGATTCCCTTTGGAATCCGAGAGCTAGCCTGGGAGGCCGGATCCCCGGGCGGCCTCCTGTCTAGGATTTCCCTGTCTAAAATTTAGGCAATCACAAGATGATGCCCAGAAAATAGGCAGTCGGTCTCGGCGGCTTGCGCCCGCTGTGGGCGGCGCGCCGTCACCCTCGGTTGCCAGGGCCCGGCGAAGCGGCGATGCTGGCCCGCGGAGCGACTCGGAGCGCGAGGACAAGGTGGCAAAGGACAGTGTGGCAAGGGAGGGGGCAGCGGCCGAGATCGAGACCGAGGTCTTGATCGTCGGCGGCGGCATGGTCGGGCTGACCCTGGCCTGCACCCTGGCGGGCGCCGGCGTGCCGGTCGTCGTCCTGGAGCGCCGGGCGCTGGCAGACACGGTCGAGGACGCCTTCGACGGCCGCGCCTCGGCCATCGCCCAGGGCTCGCGTCAGGCGCTGGAGGCCGCCGGGCTCTGGGCCGGGATGGCGGCGCAGGCCCAGCCGAGCCTCGACATCCGGGGCTCGGACGGCCAGCTCGGCGACGCCGGGCTCTGGCAGGGCGCCGCGCCGCTGTTCCTCCACTACGACCACCGCGAGGTCGGCGGGCTGCCGCTGGGCTACATCGTCGAGAACAGAGTCATCCGCCTGGCCTTGAATGCGGCCGCGGCGGAGAGGCCGGCGCTGAGCGTCCTGGCTCCGGCGGCCCTGGAGGATCTGGACCGCGGCCCCGCCGGGGTCGAGGCGCGGCTGGCGGACGGCCGGCGGATCCGCGCCCAGGTCGCCGTCGGCGCCGAGGGCCGCCGCTCCCGCCTGCGCGCCGAGGCCGGGATCCGCTGCGCCGAATGGAGCTACCCCCAGACCGGGATCGTCTGCACCATCGCCCACGAGGAACCGCACAACGGCGTCGCCCACGAGCACTTTCTGTCGGCCGGCCCCTTCGCCGTGCTGCCCATGGTCGACGACGACCGGGGCCGGCACCGCTCCTCCATCGTCTGGACCGAGCGGCGCGACCTGGTCGAGGCCATGCTGGCCCTGGATGACGCCGCCTTCTCGGCGGAGATGCAGCGGCGCTTCGGCGACAGCCTGGGCCGGATCCGGCTGCTCGGGCGGCGCTGGTCCTATCCGCTGTCGCTGCTGCATGCCGAGCGCTACGTCGACCGGCGGCTGGCGCTGGTCGGCGATGCCGCCCACGGCATCCATCCCATCGCCGGACAGGGCCTGAACCTCGGCCTGCGCGACGTCGCGGCCCTGGCCGAGACCCTGGTCGACGCCCGCCGCCTGGGCCTGGACCTCGGCAGCGGTCCGGTCCTGGCCCGTTACCAGCGCTGGCGCCGCTTCGACAACGTCGTGCTGACCCTGGTCACCGACGGCCTGAACCGCCTCTTCTCCAACGACATCGGCCCCCTGCGCCTGGCCCGCGACCTGGGCCTGGCCGCGGTCGGCCGCATCGCACCCCTGAAGCGCCTGCTGATGCGCCACGCCATGGGCCTGGAAGGCGACCTGCCCCGCCTGATCCGCGGCCAGCCGCTCTGAGGAGAGGGCGGCATGCCGCCGAGAGAAGCCGAAATCCTGCGCGAGCTGCAAAACTCGATCCTCTTCGCCCCAGGCTTCCCGAAGCGGATCTGTTACAGCCAGGCGCGTTGGGCGACGCTCTCCGAGCAAGAAATCGAGGAATGGCGTCGGCCTCAACTGGAGGCCATCGAGCGGGCTGGCAATTCCTGGCGCCGCTTGGAAAGCTTGGTACGAAGGCTTGCGGACGCGCGCTATCCGCCTGCCATCCCCACTCTTGCGGAACTCTGGCGAGGGTGTGCTCTTGCTCCGGTGCGGACCTCTGTCGGCCATGCGCTGTTTGCCATGCATCGGGACGAAGCACGCAGCATCCTCGAGTCGATGATTGAAGACAGCGACCCTCTTTCGGTCTTTCTAGGGGTCAGAGCCGTCTTCGACAGAGATCCCGCTCGGGCCTACGAGCACCTCGAGCCCTACTTTATGGGCGCGCGCGTCGAATCTGCGGCGGTCGCGGTCAAGACACTCGAACTCCTCACCCCAGAGAGCGGTCCACAGCAGAGCGGATGTGAGATCTGGAGTGGAGCGGCGCCTCATGCATCCGAGTGGCTGAAGCTCGATCCGCGCTGGCTCGATCTCTGTGCGCACTTGCGCCACGACGGCGTTTTCGGCGAAGCCGCCAGGGCGGTTCTGAGAGGCGCAGATCCCGACGACTGCTTGGCAGCGCTTAACCGGGCCCGCGAAATGGAGCCGCCGCAGGCGATTACGATCAAGGAGACACGAGAGGGCGATCTTTTGACCCGATACCGGGCGGGTGCCTTTGACGAGGTCTGGCGCGAGCTGCGATCTCATCAGCGAATCGATGGCGCCTATCGAGACGAAGTGCTTGAAGTGGCCGAGGAAACCATGAAGCGCGTCGCTCGAAACGTCGACCTTGTTTCAGAACGCCTGCGCAGCGAAGGATGGTGTGCCCTCTTCGGCGAGTTGCGATGCTTCCCGTCCTCCGACGATCTGGAGGTGTTTCGAAGGATCGAGGCGATCACCGAAGGCCCGCTGCCTCCGTCGCTTTCCGCCTTCTGGATGGTCGTTGGCGGGATCGACTGGGTATGGGACTATCAGTCCGACGACTATGTCCCGGATCTCGGTGTCGAGTTGTCGCTTGATGAGATGGATCCGCTCAGCATCGATCCTGCGAACCGGGTTACCTACTTGTTCGAGGAATGGGAACTGCAGAAGGTCCAGCTCGATTCAGACCTCGTTGATCCCTTCCGTCTGGATCTCTCGGCCGACGACCTACACAAGATGAATGTTAGCGGCGGTGCATCTTATGGGGTCGAACTCCCGTTCTTTGGCGCAGATCCGGTCTTCGTCAACGAACCGCATGGGCTGCCTTTCGTCGACTACTTGAGGCTCTGCTTCCGCTGGGCCGGATTTCCGGGCCTAGAGGCACATGGTGAGCGTGAAGACGTTCAATCCTTCGTCCGGACCTTCGGCCAAGGTCTTGAGCCCTTCTAGCCAAGTACCCGAAAGCCATAAAACTCAATTGCCGTAAATAATTATTTACACTTCGCGCGGCAGCAGGTTCTCCTCGAAGGGGAAGGTCGAGAGGCGCTCGATGCCGGTCTCGGTGACCAGGACCTGCTCCTCCAGCTTGACGCCTTCCTGGCCGCCCAGTTCGCCGATGTAGCTCTCGACGCAGAGGGTCATGCCGGCCTCGACCACGCCGTCGTAGCCGCCGCGCACGCCCTCGAAGTCCTGGACGTAGGAGACGTGCGGGTACTCGTCGCAGAGCCCGACGCCGTGGTAGACCGCCGAATAGCGGTTGGGCGCGAACTTCGGCGGCAGGACATAGGATCTCTCGGCCAGCTCGCGGAAGCTCATCCCGGCCTTGAGGATGCCGATGTTGTGCTCGATCTGCTCGACCGCCATGGTGTAGAGCTTGCGCTGCTCGTCGCTGGGCCGCCCGGGGCCGCAGAAATGGGCGCGCGAGATGTCGGCGCAGTAGCTGTAGGGCCCGATCAGGTCGGTGTCGTAGCAGACCAGCTCGCCGGCCCGGATCAGCTTGCCGCCGCACTCCTGGAACCAGGGGTTGGTCCGGGTGCCGGAGGACAGCAGCCGGGTCTCGATCCACTCGCCGCCCAGCGCGATGTTGGTCTGGTGTAGGATCGACCAGAGCGCGTTCTCGGTCAGGCCGGGCTCCAGGGCCGCGCGCATCCGGGCCATGCCGGTCTCGCAGACGGCGATGGCCTCCCGCATGCAGGCCAGTTCCTCGGCCGACTTGATCGCCCGGGCCTGCTCCATGACCTCCTGGCCGTCGTGGAGCTCGACCCCCAGGTTGCCCAGCGCCGCCGCGCCCGCCGGGTCGCAGTGGTCGGCCACCAGGCGCCGGTTGCCGCCGCCGTGCGCCTCGACCAGGTCGGCCAGCTCGGCCGCCCAGGCCTTGGCGCGCTCGGCCAGCTTTGGGCCGGCGCCGAAATAGAACCAGGAGCAGGTCGGCCGCACCTCGTTGACGGTCTCGATGCCCTGGGAGAGGTGCTCGCAGTTGTGGAAGTCGAAGAGCACCACCGGTCCCTCGGTCGGGATGAAGCAGTAGCGCGCCCGGTTGTGCAGGATCCAGACCGTCATGTTGCGCGTGCCGGTCGCGTAGCGGACGTTGATCGGATCGAAGAGCAGCAGGCCGGCGTAGTCGCGCGCCTTGAGTTCCCGGCGCACGCGGCCCAGGCGGTAGGCGCGCAGCGCGCGCATGTCGATCGGGGATTCGGAATCGGTCGGGAAGCCGGCCGGCGGCTTCTCGACCGGCTCCGCGGTCGCCTTGCTGTGCGTGTCCGGCGCCATGGCGCGACTCCTCGTCGCGGGTGGAGGTCACCCGCGAGCAGAAACCGCCGCCGCCGGGGCGTCTCACCCAGCTGCGACAGACTTGCGGCCTGGCGACAGTCGGTCTTGGGGGGGATCAGCCCCGGCTGGGCGGGTCGCGGGACAGGCCCTTGGCCGCCAGGGCGTCGAGGTAGGCCTGCCACTTCTCGTCCTGGGTCTCGCCCAGCTCGTAGAGGTACTTCCAGGAGAAGATGCCGGTGTCGTGCAGGTCGTCGAAGCTGATCTTGACCGCGTAGTTGCCGACCGGCTCGATCTCCAGGATGCCGACGTGGCGGCGGCCGGAGACGGTCTGCTTCTGGCTCGGCCCGTGGCCCTGGACCTCGGCCGAGGGGCTCTCGACGCGCAGGTACTCGGCCGGGTAGGAGAAGGTCACCCCGTTGTCGAAGTCGACCTCCAGTCGCTTCTCGGCGCTGACGTAGCGGATCTCGCTCGGCCAGTGCGCGGTCTCCAGCGCGTATTCCCGGTTGCTCATCAGGACTCCAGCGGACGGGCTTCGTCGCGCAGCATGATCGGGATGCCGTCGCGGATCGGATAGGCCAGCCCGGCCTGGCGGCTGATCAGCTCCTGCTGCTCGGCGTCGTACTCCAGGGGCCCCTTGGTCACCGGACAGACCAGGATCTCCAGCAGCTTGCGGTCCACGCCCGTGCCTTTGCCCTGCTTGCTTTCCTCGGACATCGTCCTCGTTCTCCCGCCACCTCGGCCTCGCGTCGGCCGCGTTCAGTGCCTGACCAGGTCCTCACCGCTCTCGACCTTGGACATCTCCAGCACCGCGAAAAGTGTCTCGGCCCGCGCCGCCAGGGTCTTGGCCTCCAGCAGGGCCTGCTTCTCCGGCGGCTCGAAGGGGCAGAGCATGGCCATGGTGTTGACCAGGGTCTCGCCGTCCAGGCGGGCCACCGCCTTCCAGTCGACCGAGAGCTCGCGCTCGGCGAAGAAGGCGCGCAGCGCCGTCAGCAGACGCTCGCGGTCGAGCTCCACGGTCTCCTCCTCGAGGTCGCCGCGGTAGGTCTCGAAGCCCGGCTCGACCTGGCGGTAGCCCTTGCAGGTCTTCAGCTCGCGCGCCACGGAGAAGCGTAGCAGGCCGCGCAGGGTGATCAGGTAGCGGCCGTCGTCGGTCTCGTTGAAGGCGGCGATCTGGCCGGCGCAGCCGACGCCGTAGATCGGCGCCCCGCCCGGATCGTCCGCGCCCTCGCGCGGCTGGATCATGCCGATCAGGCGCGATCCGGCCAGGGCGTCCTGGATCATGCAGAGGTAGCGCGGCTCGAAGATGTTGAGCGGCAGGTGGCCCCGCGGCAGCAGCAGCGCGCCCGGCAGCGGAAAGACCGGCAGGGCGCTCGGCAGCTCCTCGAAGGCGAGATCGAAGGGATGCTGGGTCATGAAAACAGCAGCGAGGACAGCTTGCGCCGTGTCGCCAGGGTCAGCGGATCGGTCGGACCCCAGGCCTCGAAGAACTTGACCAGCTGCTTGCGGGCCGCCTCCTCGTTCCATTTGCGATCGCGGCGCAGGATCTCCATCAGCTCGTCGGCCGCGCCTTCCTTCTGGCCGGCGGCGTAGAGGGCCATCGCCAGGTCGAAGCGCGCCTGGTGGTCGCCCGGGTTGGCGCCGACCTGGCTGTGCAGGGCCGCCAGGTCGCCGGCCGCGCCGCTGTCCAGCTCCAGCTCGATGGCCGCGGCCACGGCGGAGATCTCCGGCCTGGCCTGCATCTCGGCAGTCAGGGCGTCGTACATCTGCTTCGCTCCGGCGGCATCGCCCGACAGCAGGTGGCAGCGGATGCTGCCGGCGATGGCGGCGACGTTGTCCGGCTCGACCGACAGGATCTGGCCGTAGAGCGCCGAGGCGGCGCCGACCTGGTTCTGGTCGAGGGCGGCCTGGGCCTGCTCCAGCGCCTGGTCGACCGGGCTCGGCCCGACCTCGCCGCCGGTCGCCTCGGCCAGGCGCTTGACGAAGCTCTGGATCTGGCTGTCCGGCAGGGCGCCGACGAAGCCGTCGACCGGGCGGCCCTGGAAGAAGGCGAAGACCGCCGGGATCGACTGGACCCGCAGCTGGGCCGCCAGCGCCTGGTTCTGGTCGATGTCGATCTTGACCAGCCGGACGGCGCCGCGCGCGGCCTTGACCGCCTTCTCCAGCGCCGGGCCAAGCTGCTTGCAGGGGCCGCACCAGGGCGCCCAGAAGTCGACGATCACCGGCACGTCGCGCGAGGCGTCGAGGACGTCCGCGGTGAAGCTCTCGGTGGTGGCGTCCTTGATCAGGTCGGCGGGCAGCTCCGCGCCGGATCCGCCCGACAATCCGATGATGGGTTCCATGCTCTTCTTCCGCTCTGCCTAGGGCCGCTTTACACCCGGCCGCTCCGTGCCGGGCCGTTCCACGCCGGATCGCGCTGCGGTGGGCGCGCGCCTTGGTTGCGCCACCGGTGAAGCCGTCTGACGGGGAAGGCCCTGCCCCTCGCCCCAATAGATGGCCGCTTTAGGCGCCCGAGGCAAGTCCGCGGCCCCGGCGACCGGGTCCTATAGAAGACTGTCGCACCCAAGGGTCCCGGTCCCCTCCGAGCCTTTCCGGGGCGCCCCGGCGGAGTCCTAGAGGCCGTCCAGGTCGAGGATCAGGGGCGGATGCCCGACGGCTTCCAGGAAGCGCAGCAGGTCGCCCGGCGCGATCGCCGTGGTCCGGGCGTTGTCCAGCGGGTGGAAGTTCAGCGGGTCGTGGTCCAGCAGCGCCTTGTCCAGCACCATCTGCACCGCCCCGCCGGCATCGTTGATCACGGCGAAGGGCGTGACCGCGCCGGGGATCACGCCCAGGTTGGCCATCAGGCGCTCGGCCGAGCCGAAGGAGAAGCGGCCGCCCTCCAGGGCCGCGGCCAGGGCCTTGAGGTCGACCTGCCGGTCCTCCAGGCAGGTGACCAGCCACATCCGGCCCTTCTTGTTGCGCAGGAAGAGGTTCTTGGTATGGCCGCCGGGCAACTGGCCGCGCAGGGCCTTGGACTGCTCGACCGTGAACAGCGGCTCGTGCGCGACCGTCCGGGTCTCGATGCCCAGCGCCGAAAGGCGCGCGAGCAGGGCCTCCGGCGTGGTCGGGGCGCTGCCGTCGGCGAGGCGGGCCTCGGGTGCGCCCGGTGCTGGATCCGACATCGATGGTCCCCCTCTCCGGCTGCGGCGGCTTGGCCGTCCTTGATAGCGGGTGCCCGCCCCGGGGCTCAAGCCCGCCGTCGGCGCAAAAGGGCCTTGCCAAGGCCGGGGAAAAGGACTAACTCACTGGTCCTTCACGCAAGGATGCGGGCGTAGCTCAGGGGTAGAGCGCAACCTTGCCAAGGTTGAAGTCGTGAGTTCGAATCTCATCGCCCGCTCCATCCTTCCCTCTGAAATTAAAGGACTTGCATCGCCGCGCCGCTAGCGGCCCTCGGCGACCGGCCAGGACTCCGCCGGCTCGGCTTTCAGGGCCTCGAAGTGGTTGCGCAGGTCGTCGCGCATCCGCCGCTGGCCGAACCAGCGGGCCAGGTCGTTGAAGAAGCCGGTGGCCTTGTCGGCGAAGGTGCTGGTGACCAGGACGAGCAGACTGCCGCCCTCGGCCGGCAGGGCCAGCATGACGAACTGCAGCGCCTCGTAGGTGTGTCCGACGTAGTACTCGCGCATGGCGAAGATCGCGTGGTCCGCGCCGCCGGCGACGACCTGGTGGACCAGGATATAGTTGGGCCGGCCGCCGATCTCCCGCTTGATCCAGTAGTGGCCGTGGGCGACCCCGGGACGCTCGGCCCGGGGAAAGCCGGCGAGCGCCGCGGTGAAGTCCGGGAAGTAGCCCAGCAGGGCGAAGTTCTTCGGCGTCGACACGGCGGCGAGGCCGGTGTTCGGGCGCAGGGTCGCCCCGTTGCGCCGGTAGGGCGCGATGGCCCCTAGCCCCTCCGCGCGGTAGGCCGCCTGGCGGGCCAGCAGGATCTCGCGGTAGAGCGCCGAGGCCAGGGCTTCGGGACCGGCGCCGCCGCCCGCCTCGAGGCCGGCTTCGATCGCCGCGGCCTCGGCCGCCGAGAGGTTGAAGTCGCCGCCGCCGCGGTCCTCCCGCAGCCGCCGGGCCTCCTCCGCCTCCTCGGCGCCGAAGGCCTGCCCCTGCCAGGCCGCCGCCCCGTCCCGGAGCGACCCGACCGCGGCGATGTTGGGATCCCGCACCAGGTTCCGGCCGGTCAGGGCGTCGAGGTGCAGGGCCTCGACCGGGACCGCCAGATGCATGGCCACGGCCGCGCTGATGTGGTCCTCGCGCAGGATCGCCTGGTCCCTGGCCACGATCTCCCCGCGCCGCAACGCTTCCCGCTCCTCCGCCGTGAAGCCCAGCAGGCTCAGGACCTCGTCGGGCGACGGCGGCGGGGCCGCCCGGGCGCCCGCCGCGAAGGCGCAGGCGAGGCCCAACATGACGACTGCCGCGACCGCCGACGGACGCTGCGCTCCGGCTTCCCCAGGCCTCTGCTTGCGCACGACTGACCTCCCGAACTCTCCGGCTCAGAGCCTTGACCCCCTGGCCAACCTCCCCGGTCCCACCCTCGACCGCACCTGCGGACGAGCCCCGTCCGCAGCCGTCGCGGCGGCCGCGATTGCGAAGCCGAAACTGAGTAGAGACCGATCCGTCCGGTCGAGGAGTCGACGGAACCCATGGCGACCGACTCCCCTCGGCTCCGGAGACTAACACACCGGAAGAACGCTCGGCCGATCAACGGTCTGTCATTGATGCGTCAGCGGCGATGGATCACGAGCCATTCCCTGGCCACGTCACTCGCCCTCGAGATCTCGTCGGGCGTCATTCTCCCCTCGATCACCTTCAGAAAGGGCTTGATCTTGGGCGCCATGCCTTCGGCGTCCAGTTCGGCCGCGATGCGTGAGTGTGCATGGGCCAGGACGAGGTCCTGCCGCACGCCCTGACCATGCAGATAGAGGTCGCCCAGGGAATCGTGACCCTCCGGGAGCCCTTGTTCGGCGGCGAGAAAGTACCATCTGGCCGCTTCACCATAGTCTTGGGCGAGCCCCCCCAGCCCGTACTGGTAAGCCCAGCCCAGGGCGAGCTGAGCGTCCGCGTTGCCCTGCTTTGCGGCCATTCGATGCCACTGCACCGCCTCGGCATCGTCGGTCTCGACCCCGAACCCCGCCGCAAACATGGCGCCGACCTTGAACTGAGCGAAGGGGTGCCCCTGCTCGGCGGCGGCCCGATACCACTTGAAAGCAAGCGCCTCGTCCTTGGCAACACCGTTTCCTAAAGCAAACATCGTGCCCAGATTGATCTGCGCGACGGGGTCTCCAAGCTCGGCGGCGAGCCGATAACCTCTTAACGCCTCGCCGGGATCCCTGGCGTCGCCCCTGCCTGGCTGATGCCGCCTCTCCTTTCCGATCCTGGACCAGTACTGGCCCCGAACATCGGCGAGCCGTTCCCACGTTGCGGCTTCTCCGTCTTCTCGAAGAACACCCGTGGACCGATCATGCAGGACGTCGCGTCTGTCGGCTTGGAAGTTCTTCTGGTGATCGGCACTCCCTTCGACGGAGCCGAGCAAGAAAGTGCCCAAGGCGCAAAGAAGCAAAAGCGGTCTCGTCATCCGTGCATAGTGACAGACCCGTCTCGGACTCTCTGCACGCCCTTCAAGCTCACCTTGGCCGGCAATCCCGCCCACGCGTGCCCGAACGGCCCGGCTAGATGTGCAGCTCGATCTCGCCCAGGCGCTTGGTCAGCTTCCGGTTCTCGGCGTAGTCCACGTCGACCGCGATCAGGCAGGGTCCGTCCTGTGCCAGGGCCTCCTCCAGCGCCGGCCGGAAGGCTGCCGCGGACTCGACCTTGCGGCCCCAGATCCCAAAGGACTTGGCGAGCAGCTCCATGTCCGGGTTGTCGAAGGTCAGCTGGGAATGCCGGCCGCCGAACTCGTTCTGCTGCTTCCACTTGATCAGGCCGTACTCGCCGTCGAGCCAGACCACGATCACCATCGGGATCTTCAGGCGGGCGGCGGTCTCCAGGTCCTGGACGTTCATCAGGAAGCCGGCGTCGCCGCAGATCGCGACCACCTTGGACTCGGGGCTGGCGAACTTGGCGCCGATCGCCCCGGGCAGGGCGAAGCCCATGGAGCAGAAGCCGTTGGAGATCAGGCAGGTGTTCTGCTCCAGGCACTGGTAGTAGCGCGAGACCCACATCTTGTGGGCGCCGACGTCGGACAGCAGAATGTCCGGCGGCCCTAAAGCGGCACGGATGTCGCTGAGGATCCGCTGCGGCTTCATCGGGTAGGCCGTATCGCTGCGCTCGGCGGTCAGGTCCGCCCAGATCGTCTCGCGCAGTTCCTGGCAGCGGCCGATGTCGTGGAGCGGCAGGTCTTCGCCGCGCACCTCGTTGATCCGCTCGTTGATCTGCCAGAGCGCATCTGCGACATCGGCGTAGATG
>JAKSBE010000152.1 GCA_022361275.1 Kiloniellales bacterium | reverse complement strand
CGCAGTTAAAGCCCATGGCCGGCTTCCGTATCCTTGCTTTGGGAGGCCGCCTCGCCGTCGCCGCCTTCGGGCTTGTCGGCCTTGGGGGCCGGCTTGGGCGTCGGCGGGCTGGTCAGGTGGGCGACCCGCGACATGAAGCTGCCGTCGTCGCCGCCCAGCAGCTTCGGCAGCTCGGCCGCGACCGCGTCGATCAGCTTTTCCATCGCCGGCCACTCGGCCTTGGTGAAGTCCGAGAGCACGTGACGCTGCACCAGCTCCTTGCGGCCGGGATGCCCGACGCCCAGGCGGATCCGCCAGAAGTCGGGACCGATGTGGGCGCTGAGGCTGCGCAGGCCGTTGTGCCCGGCGGTGCCGCCGCCCAGCTTGACCCGGAGCTTGGCGGGCGCCAGGTCGATCTCGTCGTAGAACACGAAGACCTCGTCCGGCTCCAGCTTGTAGAAGCGCAGGGCTTCGCCGGCCGCGCGGCCGGACTCGTTCATGTAGGTCTCGGGCTTGAGGACCAGGATCTTCTGGGTTCCCATGCGGCCCTCGGAGGCCTGGCCCTGGAAGCGCGCGCGCCAGGGGCCGAATCCGTGGCGGCGGACGATCTCGTCCACCGCCAGGAATCCGATGTTATGCCGGTTCTGCGCGTACTTCGGGCCCGGGTTGCCGAGACCGACCAGGAGCAGCATGGGCGCCTCGCCCGGAAGAGCGGGCTACTCTTCCTTGGCCTCCCCCGCGCCCTCGGCGGCTTCCCCGGCGGCCGGTGCCTGGCCTTCCTCGCCCTCGGCCGCGGCCTGCTCCTCGGCGGCCTCGGCCTTGACCGCGCTCGGCGCGGCCACGGTGGCGATGGTGAAGTCGCGGTCGGTGATGGTCGGGGTCACGCCGTCCGGCAGCTTGACCATGCTGATGTGGACCGAGTCGCCGATCTCCAGGCCGCCGAGGTCGATCTCGATCTGCTGCGGGATGACATCGGCGCGGCAGGTGAACTCGATCTCGTGGCGCACGATGTTGAGCACGCCGCCGCGCTTCAGGCCAGGCGCGCCGTCCTCGTTCACGAACTGGACCGGCACGTTGACCGTCACCTCGGTGTCCTGCGCGACCCGCAGGAAGTCGACGTGGATCGTGCGGTCGGAGACCGGGTCGAGCTGCACGTCGCGGGGCAGCACCCGGTGCTTCCTGCCGCCGACCTCGACGTCGAAGAGGGTGGCGAAGAAGCCGGGCTTGTGGAGCTCCCGGTCGACGTCACGGGGGTCCAGGCTGATGGTCAGAGGGTCCTTGCGGTCGCCGTAGATCACCGCCGGCACCCGGCCGGCGCGACGCACGGCACGGGCGGCCCCCTTCCCGACCCGTTCCCGCGGCTCCGCGGGCAGTGCGATGGTATTGCTCATTTACTTTTCACTCCTCGTCTTCTAGGCGGACGGTCGCCACCGTCCCACCGCGTCATGGCCCGGCCTCCAGGGGTGCCGGCACCGAAAACCGTTCTTGGAAAAAGGGTCGGACAAAAAAGGGGTCAGAGTCATTTTTCGGCAGGCCTGTCCGTCCACTTGATGGCCGTTTTGGGAAGTGCCGTTCAAAATGCTCTCAAAAAATGACTCTGACCCCTTTTTTTGCGCTTTTGTACGGCCTCTTTTTCCAAGAACCGCCCCTAGTTGAACAGGCTCGAGACCGAGCGCGCCTCTGCGATGCGGGCCATGGCCTCGCCCAGAAGCGGCGCGATCGAGATCTGCCGCATGTTGTGCGCCACGCGGACCGCCTCGGTGGCCTGGATGCTGTCGGTCATGACCAGCTCTTGCAGGGGCGAGGAACTGACCCGCGCGACCGCGCCGCCGGACAGTACGCCGTGGGTGACGTAGGCGGAGACCGCCTTGGCCCCGGCCTCCATCAGTGCCTCGGCCGCGTTGCACAGGGTGCCCGCCGAATCCACGATGTCGTCGACCAGGATGCAGACCCGGTTGTCGACGTCGCCGATGATGTTCATCACCTCGGAGACGCCGGCCCGTTCGCGGCGCTTATCGATGATCGCCAGATCGGCGTCAAGGCGTTTGGCGATGGCCCGGGCCCGGACCACGCCGCCGACGTCGGGCGAGACGATGGTCAGCGGCTCGCCGTCGAACTTCTCGACGATGTCCTTGGTGAAGACCGGCGCCGCGTAGAGGTTGTCGGTCGGGATGTCGAAGAAGCCCTGGATCTGGCCGGCGTGGAGATCCAGGGTCAGGACCCGGTCGGCCCCCGACGCCGTGATCAGGTTGGCCACCAGCTTGGCCGAGATCGGCGTCCGCGGGCCCGACTTGCGGTCCTGGCGGGCATAGCCGTAGTAGGGGATCACGGCGGTGATCCGGTTGGCGGAGCCGCGCTTCAGCGCGTCGAGCGCGACCAGCAGCTCCATCATGTTGTCGTTGGCGGGATAGGAGGTCGACTGGATGACGTAGACGTCCTCGCCGCGGACGTTCTCCTGGATCTCGACGAAGACCTCCAAGTCGGAGAATCGCCGAACGCTGGCCTTGGTCAGAGGCAGATTCAGATAAGCCGAGATGGCCTCTGCCAAGGGCCGGTTGCTGTTCCCCGTCAGGATTTTCATACCGCAGCCCTGGCTAGGCAGATGTGGACGCTTTCCTCGCTCGCCCGGCCTTACGTTACCTCGTGAAGGGCCCCCCGTTTGCCGGGCGGCGGGACCTTATCAATAGCCCCCGGCCCTGTAAACGTCCTGTCGCCAAATCCTGCGAGATTCCTTGAACGTTCAGGAAAACCTCAGCTTTTCCTGGTCCTGGCCAGGAGATTGGCGATCCCGGCGGCTGCGCCCTCGGCGATCGGCAGGGCGACGTCGGTCCAGCTTCGGTCCAGGCTGCCGGCCGGGACGCGGTTGCGCTGGTCGACGCGGCCCAGTTCCGCGCCGCTGACCGCCTCGAGAACCCGCCAGGTCACGGCGACGTTCTGCCAGCCCTGGTCGGGCTGGCCCAGGCCGACCTCGCCGACGATGATCAGGGCGGGGCCTTCGCGGGCGCCCAGGAAGCCCGGCTCCAGGCGGCGCAGCTCCGCCATCAGGGCCTGCGACAGCAGGCGGCCGGAATCCCCCGGCGCGTTCTCGATCGGCGCCAGCACGATCCGGCCGCCGGCCAGCTCCGGGCTGAAGCGGCCCGTGGGCGCCGGGTCGCGGACCAGGGCCAGGAGGACCTGGGAAGCCTGCCGGGCGACGCGCTCCAGCGCCTCCGGCTCGGCGCGCTGCCAGGCCCCGGCGGGCAGCTCGCTGCGCGCGCCCCGTTGGCCCAGGCGGCGGCCGCCGGCGTCGACCAGCTCCCAGAGCGTCAGGACCTCCTCGCGCCCTTCCGGCAAGGGCTGCACCACGCCCCGCCCGCGCAGGGAGAACCTGGTCGGCTGCCCCGCCTTTGCCGTCGCCGCGAGGCCTTCGGCGCGCAGAGCCTTGGCCAGTTGCTCGGCCATCGCGCCGCGGACGCCGGGCGCGCCCTGCTGAAGCGGCAGTACCTTGAGGCTGCCACCGTTGCGCAGCAGAAGCAGGTCGTCCTCGCCCTTGGCATCCGGCCGGAAGGGCCGCGGTACCGGACCGCAGGCGCCGGCCAGAAAGGCGACCACGAGGCAAAGGGCCGGGAGGCTTCGCCGCAGTCTCCGCATGGCTACATGATCACGCAGGTCGCGAGCAGGCCGACAAGCAGCAAGATCAGGAAGAAGGCCAAGTGGGGCAAAGGCGCGGTGCTCCCGCTCAACTCCTCACAAGGTCACCAGATCCAGCGGCGCGCGCGACAGGCTCTCGGCTCCGGACTCGGTGACCAGGCTGGTCCGCCCGACGGTCGCGGCCAGGCCGCGTTCGCTGTCGAAGATGATGATATGGACGAAAATGGTCATTCCCGGGGCAATCTCCTCCGGGTTCCCGTGGTACAGCATCGGCCAGTCCATCCAGTTCGGCGAGAAGCAGGTGCCCAGGGAATAGCCGCAGGCGTTCAGCCGGTGCGCCTGGTAGCCGGCGGCGTCCAGGGTCCGGGCGTGGGCATCGAAGGCGGCGCCGAAGGTCCCGCCCGGCCGCAGCTCGGCCTCGACCGCCCGGAGCGCGTCGCAGGCGACGGCGTACATCTCGGCCTGCCGCGCCGGCGCCTTGCCGATTCGGAAGGTCCGCATCATTGCGGCGTGGTAGTGGCGGTAGGCGCCGGCCCATTCCAGGGTCAGCTGGTCCTCGGGGTCCAGTTCGCGGCGGCCGCTGAAGTAGCGGCACAGCAGGGCCTCCGGCCCCGAGCCGATGACGAACTCGTTGCCGGGATAGTCGCCGCCGCCGCGGAAGACCGCCCCCTGCATGGCGGCCAGGACGTCGCCTTCGAAGGCGCCGGCCCCGGCGGTCTCGACCGCGGCGTCGTAGGCGTCGTCGGCCAGTTCGCCGGCGCGCCTGGCGAAGGCGATCTCGGCCGGGCTCTTGACCACGCGGTGGCGGCTGACCAGCAGGGACGCGTCCCGCAGGGTCGCGAAGCCCTCCAGCGCCGCCTCCAGGCGCTTGCCGTTGGCCGCGGTCAGGCCGTAGGCCTCGTACTCGACGCCGAGCGTCGCCCCGGCGCAGCCCTGCTCCTCCAGGATCGCGCGCAGCTCGCGCGCCGGCTCGGCCTCCGGGCCGTCGACCCAGATCCGGACATCCTCGACGGTCGAGGTGTGCCGGGCCTGGCGCAGGTCCGGCGCGCGGGTCAGCAGCACCAGGCGGCCGTCGGCGCCCAGGTAGAGGCACTGGAAGAAGACGTAGCCGAAGGTGTCGTAGCCGGTCAGGTAGAACATGCTCTCCTGGCGGAAGATCAGCAGGCCGTGCAGGCCGGCCTCGGCCAGACCGGCACAGACCCTGGCGCGGCGCGCGGCGTATTCCTCGGGGGCGAAATGCAGGGGCATGTCAACTCCTCGTCTTCGACTGCGGTCCCGGGGGCGAAGCGTGCGGGACTCGATTCCGGCAGGGGAATCAGGCCCGCAAACGGGTCGGATTTCAAGGCCGGGAAATCGCGTTCGGCGGGCCTTGCCGCAGGCGCGGCCGCAGCCTACTTCCTGTCACAAGACGCGGCGTCCTTCGACCGGGCGGCCCCGACGTCCATAGGTCGCTTTTCTCCTTCCCGTCGGATGATATGCCGGTATCCGGTCCCCATGGACCGTGTGAAGCGGCACCACTGTGGCTGATCTGCGGAAGAGGAGAAGTGCGGTAGACAGAGCGCCGAGCCTATGCTTCGGCTTGGCGGGCTGAATTCGATTCGGGCGTTTCTCGCGAGACAGCGATACGGGAAGACAAGGAAAGGGAACCGAAGATTGCTAAATCCTCATCTTGAGCGGCGACGGCTCAGGTTTGAAACCTTTGCTTCTATCTTCACGGCAGCGAATTTCTGCTTCTGCACGACCTCGACGGGCAGGTCGCCGACTTTCTACTTCGCAAAGGGCGGGCTGGCCGGGCTGAACAAGAACGTGCGCAGTGGTCGTCTTCGGACCATGCACGACGACGGCCCCCTAATTGAGGTGACCGATAGGCCCAGGCGTCATCTTTTCTGCACCCACTTGGCCCGGCTGGAGAGTATCCAAACGTTCGAGGTGGGCTACAACTCTCCCGGAAACGCGTGGAGCGATCTGGAGGACATCAGGTTGGGTAAGGAAGTGCAGCCTTTCCGGGGCGAGAGCTATGATTACAGGGATGATCCAAAGGTGCGTGCAACGCCTTTGGTCGGAGACCATCATTTCGAGTATGTCGGCCGGACCGATGCTGAAGAGTACGCCGACCACCATTTATCGGAAGGGCGTATCGCCTTGACGCCGCGGCCGACCGTCTCGCAAATCAACCGGCTCCTGGCGCGGCTCTTCGACGATGAAGCCGCTGTCGAGATAGATGGGAGAATTGCGGTTGCGGGAAGGGGGCTGCCGACGCGCCAAGCCATCGGCAACCTACGCGACTACCTTGGCAGTCTCTGAACCGTCGCGCTCCGAGAGGCCGGCGCTGCGCCCGCCGGTCGCGGTTCGGTTCAGGGGATCAGGGCAATGGCCGAAAGCAGGCGGCCGTAGTCGGGCTCGCCGCGCAGGCAGGCGCGGCGGTAGCTGAAGAAGCGCTCCTCCTCGACCAGGGTGTCGCAGGGCAGGGCCTGGACGCTCCTCAGGCCCAGGCGGGCCAGGCGGCGGACCGCATAGCCCTTGAGATCGAAGAGGAAGCGGCCCTCCCGCGGCGCCGGCAGGAAGAAGTCCTCGTTGCTCGGGTCCTGGGCCAGGAAGGGCGCGGGGAACTCCGGGCCGACCTCGTAGGAGGGCTTGCCGATGCAGGGCCCGATGCCGGCGACGATGGCCTCGCGCCTGGCGCCCAGCCTTTCCATGGCCGCGACCACGGCCTCCAGCACGCCGTCCAGGGCGCCGCGCCAGCCGGCATGGGCGGCGCCGACGACCCTGGCCTCTTCGTCCGCCAGGAGCACGGGGGCGCAGTCGGCGGTGACCACGCCCAGGGCCAGCCCGGGCTTCGCGGTCACCAGGGCATCGGCCCGGGGCCGGGCGTCGTCGGCCCAAGGGGTCTCGACCTCGACCACCTCGGGCGAGTGGATCTGGTAGAGCGTGACCAGGCGGTCCGGCGGGAGGTCCAGCATCTCCATCGCCCGGGCCCGGTTGCGATCGACGTTGGCCCTGTCGTCCTTGGAGCCCTGGCCGCAGTTGAGAGAGGCGTAGAGGCCCGTGCTGACCCCGCCTTCGCGGCCGAAGAAGGCGTGGCGAACGCCCTCGAGGTCGTTCAACGGTCCGAGCGTCAGCATGCGTCTTCCCTTCGGCTTTCAGCCGCGCGGCGCTGCGGCCCTGGGTAGGGACTGGATAGACCTAAGCCGCGCAGCCGGCAAGGGGCCCGAGGCCGGGCGCGGCCAGCACCAGGGCCTTGAACAGCCTGCCCATCTCCTCCGCCGCGGTCAGGCGGTGCAGGGCGGCGCGGATCTCCGCCGCCTGCTCCGGGCTCGCGCCGACGGCGAGGCGCTCGGCCCGGGTCGCGATGCCCAGGGCCTCGAGGAAGGCGCCTTGGGGCAGCGGTCCCCAGGCCGCGGCGCCGGCCTCGCGGGCGGCCCGCGCCAGGGCGCTGAAGTCGACATGGGCGGTCAGGTCGGCCTCGCCGGGCGCGGCCAGCACGTCCTCCCGTCGGTGCCGGCGCAGCGCCTGCAGGGTCGGGCGGCCGTCGGGCTCGGCATAGCCGTAATCGACGATCAGCGCGGCGCCGCCGTCCTCGACGAGGCGGCGTCCGATCTCGGCGGCCAGGGAGAGGCCCGCCGGCGCGACCTCGGCGACGGCGCCGGGCCCGGCGCCCCGCAGGCCCTCGGGCAGCAGCGCCTCGGCGTAGGGGGCCGGCGGCGAGAGGCCGAAGGCCAGGGCATCGCGCCCGGGCGCCAGGCCGACCAGCCGCTCGCGCCAGCCCTCCGGCGTCCGCTCGAACTGGCGGATCGGCAGGGCGTCGAAGAACTCGTTGGCGATGACCAGCAGGGGCCGGCCCTGCGGTACCTCGGCGAGCGAGTCGTGCCAGGTCGCCCCGACGCCCTCGAGGCGGCGTGCCTGCAGCGCGCGCAGGGCCGGGCTGACCTCGACAAGGTGAAGCTTCAGCGCCTCGCGGAAGCCCGGCAGCATCTTCGCGGCGCGCAGGAGGTCGGCCAGCAGGGTGCCGCGCCCGGGCCCGAGCTCGACCAGCGTCAGCGTCGCCGGTCCGCCGAGGCGCTGCCAGGTTTCTGCGCACCACAGGCCGATCAGTTCGCCGAACATCTGGCTGATCTCCGGCGCCGTGACGAAGTCGCCGCGGGCGCCGAAGGGATCGCCGGTCATGTAGTAGCCCTGGCGCGGCGCGGTCAGGACCTCGGCCAGATACTCGGCGACGGTGATCGGCCCCTGGCGCGCGATCCGCTTAAGAAGACGCGCTGCCAGCTCGCTCATGCTGGGGGTTGCCGGCGGCGGCGCTGCGGCTGGCGCGCAGCGACCACAGGATCACGAAGCCGCCCAGAAGGATCATCGGCAGCGACAGGAGCTGACCCATGGTGACGAAGTGGAACAGGAGGCCGAGGTGGGTGTCCGGCTCGCGGACGAACTCGACGAGAAAGCGCGAAAGGCCATAGCCGGCCAGGAAGGTGCCGATCAGGCTGCCGCGATGCCGCAGGCCCCCCAGACGCACCAGGACGTAGAGCAGTACGAAGAGCACCAGGCCTTCCAGGAAGGCTTCGTAGAGCTGGCTGGGGTGGCGCGGCTCCGGCCCGCCCTCCGGAAAGACCATGCCCCAGGGCACGTCGGTCACCCGGCCGAAGAGCTCGCCGTTGATGAAGTTGGCCAGGCGCCCGAAGAACAGGCCGATGGGCGCGGCCGCGGCGACGACGTCGCCGACGGCGAGCATGTCGACCTTGCGATAGCGGGAGAAGAAGACGATCGCCAGGGTCACGCCGAGCAGGCCGCCGTGGAAGCTCATGCCGCCTTCCCAGACCTTCACGATCTGGATCGGATCGGTCAGGAAGTACATCGGCTTGTAGAAGAGGACGTAGCCGACCCGGCCGCCCAGCACCACGCCGAGGGTGGCCCAGAGCAGCAGGTCGTCGAAGAAGGCCGGCTCGATCTTCGCCGGCAAATGGCGCGCGCCCAGGCGCGCGCAATAGCGCCAGCCGAGGAACAGCCCGGCGATGTAGGCCAGCGCGTACCAGCGGATCGCGATCGGCCCGATCCGGAACAGGACCGGATCGATCTCCGGGAAGGTCAGCGCGAGCATGGGAAGCGATGCCGTCATCGCCGGCCGTGCGCGTGTCGCTGTCGAGCTGTCATGGCCCTGGTTTGCTTTTGTGGGGCTTGCCTGTCTGGGGTTGTTGTAGAGCCCGCACCCGCGGGGGGCAAGGGCGGCCGCGGGCGGAGGGCCGGGGTGCGCCTCCGATATCTCGGCACCCTCGCGTGCCGGTGCCGCACCGAAAGGTCACCGCGCTTCGTCCTGGCGGTGCTTGCCGGCGCGGCGGCTTTGGCGTTTGATGTCATCACCATAGGACGATCCGGACCATAGGACGATCCGGGGCAGCGACCAGGGAGTGGAACCGTGCAGTCACAGAACAGGCTTCTCGACGATCTGGCCAAGGTGGCGACCAGCGCCATGGGCACGCTGTCCGGCATGCGCGAGGAGGTCGAGGCGCAGTTCCGCCAGCGTTTCGAACGGGTCCTGAGCCAGATGGACCTGGTGACCCGCGAGGAGTTCGACGCGGTCAAGGCCATGGCGGCCAAGGCGCGCAGCGAGCAGGAGGCTCTGGAGGCGCGCCTGGCGGCCCTGGAGGCCCAGCTTGCCGGCAAGGCCGAGGCGACGAAGGGCAGGGCGACCAAGGCCAAGGCGACTAAGTCCGCCGACTAGAGCAGCTTATCCGCGTTCATTTGAACGCGGATAAGCTGCTCTAGCTATATGAAGCAGATCGAACTGCGCTTAACTGATTCCAGTTATCCGCAGTTCGATCCAGCGTGCCGCAGCCAGCCGGACGTCCTCGTTCGAGACTGGAAGCGCTCGGTCCTCGACACTTAACCACAGCTTTTTGCCGTCACGAGCCGTCGACGGCCGGACTCCGGCCTTGCCAGGCTCGCGCCCTTTTGGCACCCTAGATTTCGTAGTTACGGGGTTTCGGTCGGCCACATGTAGTGGGGCCTCGCGGAACGGCGAGGAGTCCGGCGCGGAAGCAAGGACAGGCTGCCAATGACCATGAACACCCTGGTGCGGGAACACCGGCTGCCCAGCAATCCGATCGACATCCTGGAGGAGCTGGTCATCTCCAACGACTGGCCCTTCACCCGGAGCAACGACAGCGAACTGGCGGTCGAGGTCAGCGGGCGCTGGTGCAGCTATCAGCTCTGCTTCCTCTGGGACGAAGCCTCGCAGTCGGTGCACTTCTCCTCCTTCATCGACTCCCGCGTCCCGCCCCTGCAGCGGGCCCGGGTGCACGAGCTGATGGGCGCGGTCAACGAGCGGCTGTGGATCGGCCACTTCGAATTGGGGGCCGAGGAGGGATCGCCGCTGTTCCGCCACACGCTGCCGCTGCGCGGCACTTTCGGGGCCAGCGCGGAGCAGCTGGAAGATCTGATGGACACCGCGGCGATCGAGTGCGAGCGTTTCTACCCCGCCCTGCAGCTCGTGGTCTGGGGCGGGCGCAGCGTCGCCGACGCCATCGCGACCGCGGTGATGGACACTCACGGCGAGGCTTGACATGGAACTCGACGGCCGGCTTCTGCTCGTCGGCTGCGGCAAGATGGGCGGTGCCCTGCTGCGCGGCTGGCTCGACCGCGATCTGGCGCCGGGCAAGGTGACCGTGGTCGAGCCCGGCGCCGAGGCGCGGCAGGCGACGGCGGCGCTGGGCGTCGCCGCCGTCGCGGGTCTCGACGAACTGGAAGCCGCGCCGCAGCCGGCCTTCGTCGTGCTGGCGGTCAAGCCGCAGATGATGGACGCCGTCCTGCCGTCCTGCCGGCGCTTCGCCGTGCCGGGGACGGCCTTCCTGTCGATCGCCGCCGGGACCACCCTCGCGACCTTCGAGGCCACCCTCGGCGGTAAGGCGGCGGTGATCCGTGTCATGCCCAACACGCCGGCGTCGGTCGGCCGGGGCATGTCGGTGCTCTGCGCCAACGCCGAGGTCGACGCGGCCCAGAAGGCGGTGGCCGGGGCGCTGATGGCCGCGGTCGGCGAGGTCGCCTGGATCGACGACGAGGCCCTGATGGACGCGGTGACCGGGGTGTCCGGCAGCGGTCCGGCTTACGTCTTCCTGCTGATCGAGGCCCTGGCCGAGGCCGGGGTCGAGGCCGGGCTGCCGCACGCGCTGGCGACCCGGCTGGCACGGGCCACGGTCGCCGGCGCCGGCGAGCTGGCCTGGCAGTCCGAGGCGCCGGCGGCCGAACTGCGCCGCAACGTCACCAGCCCCGGCGGCACCACGGCGGCGGCGCTCGAGGTGCTGATGGCCGAGGGCGGCCTGCCCGACCTGATGAAGCGGGCGGTCGCCGCGGCGGCCCGTCGCGGCCGCGAGCTGGGCACCTGACCATGACCGCTGAGCCGGAGCTCAAGGGGTCGCTGCGCCGGGTCCGGGACGCCCTGGCCGCCAAGGACTTCGACTTCGCGGTGACCCGCTTCCCGGAAAGCACCCGGACCTCGGCCGAGGCTGCGGCGGCGATCGGCTGCACGGTCGGCCAGATCGCCAAGTCTCTTGTCTTCCGCGCCGTCGAGAGCGACCGGCCGGTGCTGGTGGTCGCCAGCGGGGACAATCGGGTCGACACCGGCAAGGTCGCGGCGCTGCTGGGCGAGAAGATCAAGCGGGCCGATCCCGACTTCGTGCGCGCGCGGACCGGCTTCGCGATCGGTGGCGTCTCACCGGTCGCCCACAAGGAGCCGCCCTTGGTTCTGATCGACCGGGATCTCCTGGCCCACGACCGGATCTGGGCCGCCGCCGGCGCGCCCAACGCGGTCTTCCCGCTGGCGCCACAGGATCTGCAGGCCCTGACCGGCGGACAGGTGGCCGATATCCGCCAGGATTGATCCGCTCCGGTCGGGCCGGCCGTGCCGGCCGGGCATTGACGGGGAGGGTCGGGCTCTGGTTCCTTCTGGGCCTTGGAATAGCCACAGTCCCGCGCGATAGGAATCGCCGTGATGGCCGACAGCACCCCGAAGAGCTCCAATCCCAAGGCCGGCAAGTCCGGACCCAGGTCCAGACCCAGGTCCAGGCCCAAGTCCGCGGCCGCCAAGGCGTCCAAGGGCGGGCCCAAGACCAACGGCGCCGCCAAGGCCGAAGCGAGGCCGCAGGACCGCATGATCGATGCCGCCCTCGCCCTGGCCGCCGAACGGCCCTGGCACGAGGTCTCGCTGCGGGAGATCGCCGAGGCCTCGGGGCTGCCCCTGGCCGAGGCCTACTGCTGTGGTGCCTCGAAACAGGCGCTTCTCGAAGCCTTCCTGCGCCGGACCGACTCCGCGGTCCTGGCCGAAGGGGCAGTCGGATCGGAAGAGGGCAGCGCCCGCGATCGTATCTTCGACGTGCTGATGCGCCGTTTCGATGCCCTGCAGCCCCACCGCAAGGCCCTGGCCTCGATCCTCCTGGCTCAGACCCGCGACCCGGCCACCGCCCTGATCAACCTGGCGGCCCTGCAGCGCTCCATGGCCTGGATGCTGGAGGCGGCGGGCCTGGAGACTGGGGGGCTCAGGGGCCTGGTCCGCACCAGGGGTCTGACCTTGCTCTACCTCGCGACCCTGCGCACCTGGCTGCGCGACGATTCCCTCGATCTCGCCAAGACCATGGCCGCCCTGGACGGCTATCTCCGGCGTCTGGAAGGCCTGCTGCGGCGCTTGCCGCGGCGCAACAGAGATGAGCCGAAAACCGCAGAATAGCGGGCTCTGGGATTTTTTGTGCGCTGCACAAAAAATCCCTTGACCCTAAAGCCTTCACTAACCTATATATCGCTCAGGCTCATTTTTGTGCACTGCAGCATTGGCGGTGCCTAGAGGGGACGACCCATGGCTCAGACCGCTTTCAACATCTTCGACACCGACTTCACCAAGTACGCCGATCTCAGCAAGTACATGGACGCCGGCAAGATGGCCGAGATGTTCAAGATCCCCGGCTTCGACGCCAAGGCGATGGCCGACAGCCAGCGCAAGACCGTCGAGGCGATGACCGCCTTCAACCGGCTCGCCTACGAGGGCGGCCAGGCAATCGCGCAGCGCCAGACCGAAATCGTCCGCGAGGCGGTCGACGAGGCGCTCAAGGCCATCAAGGCGCTCGCCGAGGCCGCGCCGGAGCAGCGCCTGGCCAAGCAGGCGGAACTGGCCAAGGAGGGCTACGAGCAGCTTCTGTCCAACATGCGCGAGTTGAACGAGATCGCCACCAAGGCCAACCAGGAAGCCCTGGACCTGGTGAACAGCCGCGTCTCCGCCGCCCTGGAAGAGTACAAGTCGGCGATGAACGGTTCGGTCGCGAAGAAGAAGTAACGCGTCTCTCGGACCGCGTTTCTCGGGATCGGGCCGCCTCCTCGGAGGCGGCCTTTCTCGTTCTTGCGCCCTCCCTTGCCCCGCTTCGAACACGGGCTGCTCTAATTATATGGGATAGATCAAATTATCTGCGTTTATTGATTCCAACTAAACGCAGTTTGATCTAGCGTCACCCGGCCTTTCAAAGGGGGGCTGTCAGGGGATGGCGAGATGAGCGACAAGGACCAGGGGGACCAGGGCAAGATCGGCTACGAGGACTTCGCGCGGGTCGACATCCGAGTGGGCACGATCACCCGGGCCGAGCCCTTCCCCGAGGCGCGGCGCCCGGCGATCAAGCTCTGGGTCGATTTCGGTCCCGAGATCGGCACCAAGAAGACCTCGGCCCAGATCACCGATCACTACGACGTCGAGGCGCTGCCCGGGCGGCAGGTGGCCGCGGTGGTCAACTTCCCGCCCAAGCAGATCGGCAAGTTCATGTCCGAGATCCTGGTCCTCGGCTTCCCCGACGCCCAGGGCGCCGTGGTCATGATCGGCCCGGACCACGAGGTGCCCGACGGTGGCAAGCTGTTCTGACCGGCGAGACGCGCTCCCTGGCGGATCTGGCCGCGGCTTCGGGCTTTGCCGACCAGGCGCACTTCACGCGTCTCTTCAAGGCTGCCGTCGGGCTCACGCCGGCCCGCTACCCCCGGCTGCTAAGTCGGTAGGCGGACGTAGGCGCGCAGGCCGCCCAGGTCGCTGTCGCCCAGGCTCAGTTCGCCGCCGTGGCTGCGCACCACGTCGCGGGCGATGGTCAGGCCCAGGCCGACGCCGCCGGTCGTCGGGTTGCGGGAACCCTCGCGCCGGTAGAAGGGCCTGAAGACCTCTTCGCGCTCCGCCTCCGGGATCCCGGGGCCGTCGTCGTCGACGGTGATCTCGACCGCCTGGAAGCCGGGCGCGGCGGCGACCCGCAGCTTTTCGGCATAGCGCTGGGCGTTGTTGATCAGGTTGCTGAGACAGCGGCGCATCGCCTCGGGGCGCAGCGGCAGGACCAGGTCGTCGGCGATCTCGGTCTCGATCCGGCTGCCGGCGCGCTGGGCCTGCGAAACCACGTCGCGCAGCAGTTCGGAGAGATCGGTTTCCCGTGCTTCCTCGGTCCCCTCGCCGCGGGCGAAGGCGAGGTAGCCCTCGACCATGCGTTCCATCTCGGTCAGGTCCGAGGTCAGGTTCTCCGCCTCCGGGACGTCGCCCAGCATGGCCAGCTCCAGCTTCATCCGGGTGATCGGGGTCCGCAGGTCGTGGCTGACCCCGGCCAGCATCTCGGTACGCTGGCGCATCTGGCGCTTGATCCGGGCGCGCATCTGCAGAAAGGCGGCGGCGGCCAGACGTACTTCCTTGGCGCCCTCGGGCCGGAAGCTGGGCACGTCGCGCCCCTTGCCGAAGCTGTCGGCGGCCAGGGCCAGGCGCCGGATCGGATGGACCTCGCCGCGCATGAAGACGATCGCGACGCCGAAAAGCACCACCGAGGTGCCGATCATCCAGACGATGAAGAGATAGGTGGTCGAGCTGAACAGCCGGCCGCGGTCGACCCGGACCCGCAGCAGATTGTCGGCCAGCTTGACGTGGATCTCGACCAGATCGGGGCCGGCGTCGCTGTCGACGGCGAAGGGGTAGGACAGGCGGTCCTCCAGCGCCCAGGTCAGCTTCCGGTCCAGCAGCGAGATCACCCAGGGCTCGGGCGGCTTCGGCAGAGGCCGGTCGCCCAGCAGCGCCAGGTCCAGCTTCATCGACCATGCGGCCAGGCGGAAGACGTCTTCGACCTCGCCCTGGGTCTCGCTGCGCTGAAGCAGCTCGACCGCGGTGACGATGTCGCCGGCGATGCCCTGGGCCAGGCGCCGGGTGATGGTGTCCCAGTGGCGGTCGTAGAAGACCCAGACCGTGATCCCCTGCATCAGGATCACCGGCGT
>JAKSBE010000583.1 GCA_022361275.1 Kiloniellales bacterium | reverse complement strand
GACCACGTGAGGCCCGTAGAGGCAGCCGATGGCGAAGCCGAGGAAGTAGGACGACCCGAGAACGCCGATGTCGAAGGCGCCGAAGGCCTCGATGTTGGCGCGGACGGGAAGCAGCGTTCCCTGCAGCCCGTTGCCCATCAGCAGCAGGGCGACGCTGAGCAGCAGTGCGGTAATGGGCGCGACGGCGGCGGTCATCGCGTGGTCCGACCGTCCCGAGACTTATACCAAGGAGCAGTGATAATGACCCATTTGATGGCGCGCGGCGGCCCGCCGGATAGGCGCGGCCCGCAGCGCGAAGCGCGCCTGGCGGGCGGGCAAGCAAACACGGTCAAATGAGTCATTATCACGGCTCCTTGGTATGAGCCCTCCCTTCGGGTCGCCGCCGGCCGGCGGCGCGCCCTCTTGGAGAACGACACCCCCCTTGTGACAGCTCGGAGCCGGTCGGCCCCCTTGATGCGCCCCGACCAGAAGCGCTTTACTGGGCCGATCGGAGAGGGAGGCTGCAATGCCCGAGGCAGGCCAGGACGCGCCAAGGCGGACCGTTCTTCACGACTGGCACGTCGGTGCCGGCGCCAAGATGATCGACTTCGGCGGCTGGGACATGCCCGTCCAGTACCCCAGCGGCATCATCCAGGAACACTTGGCCACGCGCCGCCGCGCCGGCCTCTTCGACGTCTCCCACATGGGCCGCTTCCGGATCACCGGCTCGAGCGCCGAAGCTTTCCTCCTGAAGGTTCTGACCAACAACGCACGCGCCCTGGCGCCGGGACAAGCGCAGTATACCTTCCTGGCCGGGGAGACCGGCGGCGCGATCGACGATGCCTACCTCTACAAGCTGGACGAGACGGACTTCCTGCTGGTCGTGAACGCCTCGAACCGCGCCAAGGACTGGGCCTGGCTGCAGGCGCACAACAGTTTCGACGCCCGCCTCGAAGACGTCAGCGAGGAGCTGGCGATGATCTCCCTGCAGGGGCCGCGATCCTCGGAGATCCTGGAGAAGGTGATCGGCGCCGCCGCCCTGCCCGAGCACAAGCGCAACCGCCTGGCGGCTGCGCAGGCGGACGGCCATCGGGTGATCGTCGCGCGGACCGGCTATACCGGCGAGGCCATGTGCTTCGAGCTTTTCGTCGATAGCGACCGTGCGCTGACGACGTGGGGACGGCTGGTCGGCCACGGCGCGGCGCCCTGCGGCCTGGGGGCCCGGGATTCGCTGCGCATGGAGGCCGGGCTGCCGCTCTATGGCCACGAACTGGGCGTTGATCCCGAGGGTCGGGAGATCCCCATCTTCGCCAACGCCCTTGCCGCCTTCGCGGTGCGCCCCGAAGGCCTGGACGGCTACGTGGGACAGGAGCCGCTGGAGCGGCAGCGGGACGAATACGTGCGGATCAAGCGGGGCGAACTGGATACCCCCTTGGAACTGCGCTGCCTGCAGCGCCTCGTGCAACCGATCGCCGTGTTCGGTGCGCGCCGGCCCCTGCGCGCCGGCTTCAAGGTGCTGCTGGAGGGCGCGCCCGTCGGCTTTGTGACTTCGGGCAGCAGCGTTCCCTACGCCCGCTTCAAGGGCGGCGGCGTCACGGCCGCGCCGGCAGAAGACCATGACCTCAGGCCGATCGGCCTGGCACTGATTCATTCGACCATCGCCTACCGGACCGACCGGCCGGTCGTCCTCGAGGTCGTCGACGCACGGGGCAACAGCTTCGAGGCGGAGCTGGTCGAGAAGAACCTCTGGCCCTTGCCGCCCTACGGCCGGCCCTACACCGGCTTCACGAGGCCGCGTCCGATCCGGAGCCTGGACGGCGCGGAGGTGCCCGCCCTGGCGAAGCAACTCTCCGAGGACGCGAAACGCAACACCGAATGGCGGCGGCGCGAATGCGTCAACCTGATCCCCTCGGAGCAGGCCGTATCCGACTACGTCGATCGACTGGTGTCGGCGGATCCCGCCGGCCGTTACAACGAGCACAACCGGGTGCCCGCGCTGGGCCCGGAGGCGCCCGACGTGCGCTACTACAAGGGCACCGCCTTCATCATGGACAAGGAGGAGGAGCTCAAGGCGGCGCTGCGCACCTTCTTCGACTGCGCCCGCGTCGAACCCCGTGTGATCAGCGGGCAGATGGCGAACGACACGGTCTACGACGCCTTTCTGCAGTTCAAGAACCGGCATCGCCGGGGCGGACAGCCGCGCCGCCTCAACCGCGTCCTGGTCCACGACCTGAACAAGGGCGGACACCTGAGCGCGCAGCCGACCGGCGCACTGCGCAACTACGTGGCCCGGGACCCGGAGAGCGGGCAGCCGGCCGTGGCGCATTTTCCCATCCAGGAAGACAACCCGCATCGGATCGATGTCGAGTCGACCAAGCGCCTGATCGCCGAGACCGGGCCGGAGCTCCTCGTCTTCGGGCGGAGCGTCATCATCCACAGGGAGCCGGTCCGGGAGATCGCCCGCTTCATCCACGACCAATGGGGCCGCGACAATCCCGAACGGCCGCTGATCATGTACGACGGCGCCCATGTCCTGGGCCTGCTGGGGCCCTATTTCCAGCAACCGCTGAAGGAGGGCGCCGACCTCGTCACCGGCTCGACCCACAAGACCTTCTTCGGCCCGCAACGCGGCGTGATCCTCGGCGACATCCCGCCCGGCTCGGCCTTCGAGCCGTTGTGGCGCCAGATCGAGGCCCGGGCCTTCCCCGGCCACGTCAGCAACCACCATCTGGGCACGCTGCTGGGCTTGCTCGGCGCGACCTACGAGATGATCCAGTTCCGCGACGACTATCCCAAGCAGGTGATCGAGAATGCCAAGGCCTTCGCGCGCGCCCTCGAACGGCAGGGGCTGAGCCTGGAAGGCGATCAGGACTGCGACTTCACGGAAACCCACCAGGTGCTGCTGAGGACCGCGCGGTCCCACGGCGAGGCCGTGGCCGACCGTCTCGAGGCCAACAACATCGTCACCAACCCCCAGGCCTTCCACGATGATCCGAGTTTCGCCGCGGCGAGCGGCGTGCGCATGGGCACCCAGGAAATGACCCGCTACGGCATGAAGCCGGACGACTTCCGCGACCTCGCAGCCCTGCTGGCCGAGGCGATCGGGGCGCCGGACGGCAAGCCGAAGGAGCATTGGCGCGAGTCGGTGACGGCCTTCCGCGCGGGTTTCCTGGAGATGCGGTACTGCTTCTGAGCCGCCGGGGACAGAACCCCGCAACGTGCCCCCGGAACGTAAACGGCGGCCCGCAGGGCCGCCGCTCGAAGCATTCCAAAGATGGCAGGCCTAAAGCTCGGCCAGGATCGTCTCCGCGCCGGAATTCGCCAGTTCGCCGGGGTTCTCCTCGACGTGCAGCGTCTTGACCACGCCGTCCTCCACGACCATGGCGTAGCGCTGCGAGCGGACGCCGAGGCCGCGGGCGGTGAGGTCCAGCTCCAGGCCGGCCGCCTTGGTGAAGGCGCCGCTGCCGTCGGCCAGCATCAGCACCTCGCCCTCCGCGCCCTGGTCCTTGCCCCAGGCGCCCATGACGAAGACGTCGTTCACGGCAAGGCAGGCGATGGTGTCGACGCCCTTGTCGCGCAGTGCCGCGGCGTTCTTCAGATAGCTCGGCACGTGCTGGGCCGAGCAGGTCGGCGTGAAGGCGCCGGGCACCGCGAAGAGCACCACCTTCTTGCCGGAGAAGATCTCGTCGCTGGTGATCTCGGCCGGGCCGTCGCCGGTCATGTGAAAGAGCGTCGCGCTCGGTATCTTGTCGCCCACCTGGATAGCCATGTCGGTCCTCTCCTTCTAGCCGAATCCGCTGCCGGCGCGCCCAGCGCGCGCCCTTCGGTTTAGATAGGCACGGTGGGCAAGGGCTGTAAAGTTCGCGGGCCGCCGATTCTTTCGGCGGCCCGCATTTCCTTCGGCGCGCATTTCCTTCGGATCACAGAAGGCGGTCAGCTGCGCTCGCGCCAGCGCACGATCCAGGCGGCGACGACGGCGAAGACCACGTGGCCGACCAGGGCGACCCAGGTGATGCCGGTGAAATTGAGGAAGGCCGGCAAGCCGGCGATCAGGTGGGCCATGACGAAGAGGGCGAAGACCCAGAGCACGACGCCGTAAACCGCAGAGGAGACAAGCCAGGGCAGGCCGGGCGCGACCTTGTCGGCGATCGGCTTGGCGATGAGCATCCAGCCGACCGGATAGGCGATCAGTCCCGCCACGTAGTGCAGGAAATGCGCGCCGGGACCGTAGCCCTGGCCGAAGACGACGGTGATCACGCTGTTGGCCAGCGGCACCGGCGCCAGCTTCGCGAAGCCGAGCATGGGGCTGAGGCTCTGGCCGAAGAAGTCGAAGGCGACGGTCGCCATGGCTCCGGCGAGCACTATGGTCATGAGAGTCGCGGCGTTCACCCTGGGAACGGCGAGACCGGCGATGTTCATTGTGGCACTGTTGGACATGACGCTGGGGTCTCCATGGGGTTGGTGAATGTTGTGCGCGTCGACCGCGGACGGCGGTGCGTATACCAGGCCCTCGGCCCCGAGCCGGAGCCAGGCGACGCCTACGCAGCCTTAGATGCCGTCGAGACCGGAAATGTCACCAACACACCGAATAACGTTCACGCGATCACGGCGTGGTCGAGGCTCGGTTTCCCGTGATCTGCTCGCCCGCGGCTTCGTCCAGAACGGCCAGCACGCCACTGACCGAGAGGATCTCCGGCAGGGCCTTGCCGGCCGGCAGCCCCGGGCCGTAGACCGCGTTGAAGGGGATGCCGTAGCGCCCGAAGCTCTCGAGATAGGCCGAGATCGCCGGGTCGGGCCGGGTCCAGTCGCCGCGCAGGGTGACGGCCCCGGCCGCCTCGAGGCGCGCTGTCACCCGGCGGTCGTCCAGGACCTGCACCTTGTTGTACTGGCAGGTGATGCACCAGTCCGCGGTCACGTCGACGAAGACGACCTTGCCCTGGGCCACCAGGCCGGCGATGCGCGCGGCGTCCAGGGGTTGCCAGGCCCCGGCCTCGCCGGCGGAGCGGGCCGCCACTGGGCCGCCCAGGGTCGGCGGCGAGATGAAGGCGGCTAAGGCCAGGCCCAGGATCGCCGCCGTGGCGACCCCCGGGTCGAGCCTGCGCCGCAGGTTGAGCCAGAGCACCGGCGCCGTGGCCAGGGCCATGACCGCGACGGCCAGGGCCGCCGCCAGGCCGCTCTCGCCCCCGAGCACCGCCAGCAGCCAGACCGCGGTGCCGAGCAGGGCCAGGCCCATCACCCGCTTGACCCAGAGCATCCAGGCACCGGGCCGCGGCAGACGGGTCGCCAGGGAGGGCACGGCGGCGACCAGGACGTAGGGCAGCGCCATGCCGAGGCCCAGGGCCAGGAAGACCGCGACGACCTCCAGCGGCCCCCGGGCCAGGGCGAAGCCGACGGCGGTCCCCAGATAGGGCGCCGAGCAGGGCGTCGCCAGCAGGGTGGCCAGGGCGCCGGTCCAGAAGGACCCGGCCAGGCTCTTGTCGTCGCTCTTCCGCGCACCGAGGCCGCCCAGCGCCCGGGGCAGGTGGAACTCGAAGAGACCGAAGAGGTTCCAGGCGAAGAGCGTCAGGACCAGGACCAAGGCCACCAGGAAAAGCGGCTGCTGGAACTGGATCCCCCAGCCGACCGCCATCCCCGCGCCCTTGAGGCCGAGGACCAGCAGCGCCAGGGCCAGGAAGGACGCCACGATGCCGGCGGCCGAGGCCAGGAAGCCGCGCCGCACCTGGCGCCGCTCGCCGCCGCCGTGGGAGACCACGGAGAGCAGCTTGAGCGACAGCACCGGCAGGACGCAGGGCATGACGTTGAGAATCAGCCCGCCGATGAAGGCCAGACCGATGATGATCGCCAGCTGGGCGAGGTCGAGCGGCGGCGTGGCGCCCTCGGCGAAGCGTGCGATCACCGAGGTCTCCAGCCCGCGCCGGCCGTCGGTCAGGGTCACGGTCAGCGGCTTGCCCTCGATCACCGAGTTGGCGCCGCTGCGGCCGAGGACCGGAACCCGGATCACCGCGCTGCGGCCCTCGTCTTCCAGCGCAACCTCCGGGCTGCCGTAGCTGAAGGCCGGCGGGCCTTCGACCAGCAGGTCGGGCGCGGCGAAGGCGGTCTCGGAGGTCGCCCGGGCCTCGATCACCGGGTTCTTGAGGTCTCCGGTCAGGCCGACGCTTTCGAGGCTCAGGCCGGCCTCGGCGCCCTGGCCGGGGACCAGTCGCCGGAAGGTCTCGATCAGCGCGCCGTAGCTGGAAGACGCCGCCGGCCCGCTCGGCAGGGAGAGGGACAGATCCGCTTCAAGGGGAATGCAGATCTCTTCGCAGACCAGGAAGTCGACCTTGGCGGCCAGCGCCACGCCCTGCCCCGGATCGACGGCGCGGGCCGCGATCGGCAGGACCACCTCGTCGCCATAGCCGAAAGTCTCCAGCCCGAAGAGCGAAAAGCGCTCGGGCACCGGCCAGGACAGGGCCGGATCGGCCAGGTTGCGGGAGCCGCTCCAATCGAGCCGCGGCGGATAGCCGGCGTCGCCCGGCGAGCGCCAGTAGATCTTCCAGCCCGGCTCGAGCTGGAACTGCAGCCCCAGATCGAGCCGGCCCTCGGCAGCGACCCCATCGACCGCCGAGATCAGGCGCAGGCGGGCCTGCTCTGTCTCGACCCAGTCTCCGGCGGTCGCCAGTGCCGGCGCGGCGGGGGCCAGACTCGCCAGCAGGCCGGCCAGAAGGGCGCGGGCCAATCCGGAAACGCGGCTGCGCATGGGGCCGTCGCCCTCCATATGAAACTTCTGAATTTATGACTGAATATAGGGTTTGCGCCCCATGGCGTCGACGCCATGCTGATGTCACAATGTTGTGTAGCTCTTGAGACAGGGATTGGACAAGCGGGGGACGGCAGCACGCCTCGACCATGCCCGGAAACCAAGACAGCTATCTGACCGGCCAGTTGCTGATCGCCATGCCGACGATGCAGGATCCGCGCTTCGCCCGCAGCGTGGTCTACCTCTGCGCCCACAGCGAGGAGGCGGCCATGGGGCTGGTGATCAACCGCCTGGTCGGCTCCCTGACCTTTCCAGACCTCCTCAACCAGCTCGGCATCGACGCCACGGGCGCCGACGAGCAGATCCGGGTGCATTTCGGCGGCCCGGTCGAGACCAGCCGCGGCTTCGTCCTGCATTCGACCGACTACCTCCACGAGGGCTCCCTGGAGGTCGGCGGCGGCGTCGCCCTGACCGCCACGATCGAGATCCTCCGGGACATGGCCAAGGGCCAGGGGCCGGAGCAGAGCCTGCTCGCCCTGGGCTACGCAGGCTGGGGGCCCGGGCAGCTGGACTCCGAGATCCAGGCCAACGGCTGGCTGCACGTCGAGGCCGACCGGGACCTGCTGTTCGGCGGCAATCTGGACGACAAGTGGGAACAGGCGATCAACAAGCTCGGCTTCGACCTGACCATGCTCTCGGGCGACGCCGGCCACGCCTAGAGCAGCCTGCGCTCGGCTGAACGCAGATAAGCCGCTCTCTTTCGAGAATCAAAGCGACGCCGGCCCCTTGAGTCACAGGAGGCCCGGACAGCCGGGCGCGGTGCCGTCACATCGCACCCGCGGCCGCCCGATCACCGCGCCCTACAATCTTTCATTGAATTTTCATTTTTATGCCATCCAGCATTAATTTTTCTGTAACGAATACGTCATGCTAAAGCCCGTTGTATGCAAGGGACGCAGCAAGCAGACACCAGAAGACAGCAACTTCCGGTTGAAATATTTCCGCCTGCGTCGCTGCGACCCAAGCGCCAGAAGCAAGCGCCAGAACCACGACGGGCAGTCCAAGGCATGACGGCCATACGATCGGAATGGAATGCCCAAGACGCCGGTCTGCGGCGCGCTGAGAGGCGCCGCCAGCAGGTCCAGGCGCCTGGCGGGCGGCGTCCGGGCGCGCCGGAGAAAGCCGCCTGGCGCACGGCTGCTTCACTCGGCCGGATCGCCGTCCCGGCCGGCCTGGCGGCGGCGCTCTGCGCCGGGCTCTGGCTTGGGACGGCGGATCTGAGCGCCGAGGGGCGGATCGCCCTCGGAACCTTCGGGACCGCGGTGATCTTCTGGATCGGCACCAAGCTCGACAAGACCTTCATCGCGCTCGCCGTGCTGGTCATCGGAACGGCCCTCGGCCAGGGCACCTCCGAGGCCGCGATCCTCTCCTCCTTCGGGGACGGCATGATCGTCCTCCTGCTGGCCGCCTTCGTGCTCGCCGCCGCGATCACCGCCTCGGGGCTGGCGGCGCGCTGCGGCGGGCTCCTGCTGCGCCGTGCCCGCAGCCTGCGCCAGGTTGTCTACGGCATGACCGCCGGCATGATCGCCCTGGCCCTGGTCATGCCCGCGACCTCGGGCCGGGCCGCCCTGCTGTTGCCGGTCTTCCTCGCGGTGGCGGCGCAGATCCCGAACCCCCGGACCATCAAGGCGCTGGCGCTCCTGATCCCGACTGTGGTCCTGCTGTCTTCGGCGGGCTCGCTGATCGGCGCCGGCGGCAACGTCCTCGCCGCCGACACGATCCTGCACCTCGAGGGCAAGCGGATCGGCTATCTGCGCTGGATGATGCTGGGCTTGCCCTTCGCCCTGCTGTCCTGCTTCGGCGCCGCCTGGGTCATCCTGCGGCTTTTCCTCAACGCGGAGGAGCGGCGCCAGGGCCTCGACCTCGCCGCCGCGCCGGACGACCTGCCGCGCGGCCGCCTGAGCCCCCGGGAGTGGTTCGTCCTCGCGGTCGCCTTCGCGCTGGTGCTGCTCTGGTGCAGCGAGTCGCTCCACGGGTTGGACAACGCCACCGTGGCTCTGCTTGGCGCCCTGGCCGTGACCGCGCCGCGCATCGGCGCCCTGACCTTCAAACAGGCGGTGAAAGGCGTCGACTGGAACCTGTTGGTCTTCATGGCCGCCTGCCTGCAGCTCGGCGATGCCCTGGTCCATTCCGGCGGGGCGGCCTGGGTGATCGAGGGCCTCTTCGACAGCGCCTCCGGCGGCCGGGACTCCCTGCCGGCCTTCATGATCCTGGTCGTCGGGCTGGGCCTGCTGTCGCACCTTGTCGTCACCTCGCGCACGGCGCGGGTCTCGATCCTGGTGCCGATGGTCCTGCCCCTGGCGGCCGCCCTCGGTCACGACGCCGCGGCCTTCGGCTTCATCCTCGCGGTGGCGACTGGCTACTGCCTGACCCTGCCGGTCAGCGCCAAGCCCCTCGCCATGATGAGCGAGATCGACGCCCCGACCTTCGACGCGCGGGACCTGCTCAAGCTGAGCGCGATCCTGCTGCCCTTCCACGCCTTTCTCCTGCTGGTCTTCGGGCTCTGGATCTGGCCGTCCCTGGGACTGCCGGCGACCGGGGGGCTCTAGGCCGGCGCCGACGCGAAACACCGACGCAACAAGACAAGAATAAGGAGTAGACGCCATGCGGATTCTGATCGCCCCCTCGGGCTTCAAAGAGAGCCTGAGCGCCGAACTGGCGGCCGCCTGCATCGAGACCGGCGTCCGGACCGCGCTGCCCACGGCCCAGGTGACCAAGGTGCCGGTCGTCGACGGCGGCGAAGGCTTCACGCAATGCCTGGTCGGCATGACCGGCGGCCGGATCCACCGGGTTCAGGTCACCGGTCCGGTCGGCGCGCTCGTGGACTCCCACTTCGGCTTCCTCGGCGGCGCCGAGCGGAAGACCGCGGTGATCGAGATGGCCGCCGCGGCCGGCCTGCGGCTGGTTCCGTCGGATCGCCGCGATCCCCGCTTCACCACCAGCTACGGCGTCGGGGAGCTGATCCGGCACGCCATCGACGCCGGGGCCGAGCGCATCGTCCTGGGCTGCGGCGACTCCGGCATCAACGACGGCGGCGCCGGCATGGCCCAGGCCCTCGGGGTCGGCTTGCTGAACGCCGACGGCCGACAGATCGGCTTCGGCGGCGCCGAGCTCGCCCGGCTGCGCCGCATCGTCCTTTCGGGCCGCGATCCGCGCCTCGACCGGGTTCGGATCGAGGCGGCCGTCAACTGGCACAACGTCCTTCTGGGGCCGCGCTGCGTCGCCCGGGTCTTCGGCCCGCAGAAGGGCGCGACGCCGGAGATGGTCGCGGAGCTGGAGCAGGCGCTGGAGACCTACGCCGCAACGATCCGCCGCGACCTGGGCCTGGAGGTCGGCCAGGAGCCCGGCAGCGGCGCCTCCGGCGGGCTGGGCACGGGGCTGGCCGTCTTCCTGGGCGCCAGGCTGGAGCCCCGCTACGACGTGATCCTACGCTACTTCGACCTCGAAGCGCAGGTCGCGGCGGCGGACCTTGTCCTGACCGCCGAGGGCCGCCTCGACGGCCAGACGCCCCACGGCAAGGTACCGGCCGAGGTCGCGGCCCTGGCGAAGCGCGCAGGCATCCCGGTCATCGTCCTGGCCGGCAGCATCGGCAAGGGTGCCTACGCCAACCTGCAGCACGGCATCGACGCCTACATGAGCATCATCAAGCATCCCTGCTCGCTCGACGAGGCCATCGGCGAGGGCGAAAAGCTCCTGTCGCACGCCGCGGAGCACGCCGTCCGTATGGTCCATATCGGCTACCTCCTGCGCAGCGGCGGCGTGCCCCTGGCGCAAGCGTCCTAGACCGGCTTCAGCGTCCCAAAGGTCGAAACAGATCTATCCGGAAGGACACCCTAAGGCTGCTACAAAAGATTTGAGCCCTTGACGACGATCATCCTTCGACAAGCTCAGGATGAGGGTGGCCACAAACGGGTTTCAACACCCTACTCATACATCCCATTCAGGTATGGGATGTATGAGGCCTCGGCCGCGGGTCGTCGCGCAGGACCGCGAAGAGCACGTGATCCTGCCAGCGGCCGTTGATCTTGAGGTATTCCCGGGCGAATCCCTCCTCCCGGAAGCCGGACTTGGTCAGGAGTCCCCGGCTCGGCCCGTTGTGCGGCAGGCAGGCGGCCTCGACCCGGTGCAGGCCCAGGCGGCCGAAGGCGAAGTCCAGGGCCGCCGAGATCGCTTCGGTCATGTAGCCCTGCCGGGCGTGGGGCCGGCCGATCCAGTAGCCCAGGCTGGCGGTCTGGGCGACGCCACGGCGCACGTTGAGCAGCGAGAGGCCGCCCAGAAGCCGGTCGTCGGCCCCGCGCAGGACGAAGAAGGCGTGCCCCGAGCCCTGGCGCCACTCGCTGGCGTAGTAGCCGAGCCGCCGGTGGTAGGCCTGGCGGGTCAGGGCATCGCGCGACCAGGTCGGCTCCCAGGGCAGCAGGAACTCGCGGCTCTCGGCACGCAGCTCGGCCCAGGCCTTCCAGTCGCCTGCCTGCGGCGCGCGCAGGTAGACCCGCCCGGCTTCCAGGCGTAGCTGCCTGGCCGCGGCCGGGTAGAGGAAGCGCAGAAACATGCCGCGGCGGTCCCCGCGGTCAGGCCAGGGAGCGCGCGAGGTCCTCGAAGGGCCTGGCGCCGTTCAGGGGGCCGAGGCTGGCCAGGGTCGGGCGCCCGGCCGCCAGGCGCGCCGCCAGCTCGCGCACCGCCGCGACGTCGATGGCGTCGATCTCGGCGACGATCTCTTCCACCGGCAGGGGCCTGCCATAGATCAGCAGTTGCTGCGCGAGCTGCTCGCAGCGGGCGCCGGTGCTCTCCCGACCCATCAGGATGCTGGCCTTGAGCTGCGCCTTGGCCCGGGCGACCTCGGCCGCTCCGGCGTCCTCGGCCAGGCGGCGCAGCTCGCCGCCGACCAGGGGCACCAGCTCGCCGACCTGCGCCGCGCCGGTCCCGGCGTAGATCCCGAAGACGCCGCCGTCGGTAAAGGCGGCGGTGAAGGAGTAGATGCTGTAGACCAGACCGCGCTTCTCCCGCACCTCCTGGAAGAGGCGCGACGACATGCCGCCGCCGAAGAGGGTCGAGAGCACCGAGAGCGTGTAGTAGGCCGGGTCGCGGATGCCCATCGCCGGCAGGCCGATCACCAGGTGGACCTGCTCCAGGTCCCGCTCCTCGCGGTACTCGCCGCCGCGGTAGTGTGCCTCCTGATCCGGCCTCTCGGCCTCCGCCGGCAGGCCGCCGAACGCCTCTCCCGCCAGGGCGACGAAGCGGTCGTGGTCGACCCGGCCGGCGGCCGCGATCACCAGGTTGGGGCCGCGGTAGTGCCGGGCCAGGTAGTCGACCAGGGTGTCCCGGCCGAGCCCGCGCACGACCTCGGCGCGCCCCAGGACCGGGCGGCCGAGCGCCTGTCCCGGATAGGCGGTCTCCTGGAAATGGTCGAAGACGATGTCGTCGGGGGTGTCGTGGGCCTGGCCGATCTCCTGCAGCACGACCTCCCGCTCGCGCGCCAGCTCGCCCTCGTCGAAGCTGGGGTGCTGCAGGATGTCGGCGATGATGTCGACCGCCAGGGGCACGTCGTCGGCCAGGACCCGGGCGTAGTAGGCGGTGTTCTCGCGGCTGGTATAGGCGTTGAGGTGGCCGCCCACGGCCTCGATCTCCTCGGCGATGTCCTGGGCGTTGCGCCGTGCCGTGCCCTTGAAGGCCATGTGCTCCAGCAGATGGGCGACGCCGTTGACCTCGGCTGCCTCGTGGCGGGTGCCGACGCCGACCCAGGCGCCCAGGGCCGCCGTCTCGACCCCGTCGATGCGGTCGCTGGCGATGGTCAGCCCGTTCTCGAGACGCGTTACCTGGACCGTCATGTCGCTTCAGTCCTTCCGCTTCACGCCGCACCCCTCAGGTCCCGGGTGCGGCGGACCGCCTCCTGGACCGCGGCCAGGTCGTTGGGCAAGACCTGCAGGCGCTCTTCGCGTTCGTAGAGGTCGGCCAGGCGCGGCGGCAGTTGCGGCCGGACGCCGGTCGCCCGCTCCACCGCGTCGGGGAACTTGGCCGGATGCGCCGTCGCCAGCGCGACCACCGGCCCCTCGAGCGCGTCGAGCTGCGCTTCCGCCGCGGCCACCCCGATCGCGCTGTGCGGGTCGAGCAGCTCGCCGGTCGTGCGATGGATCCCTTCGATGGCCGCCAGGGTGCCGGCGTCGTCGAGGCGGTAGCCGGAGAAAAGCGCCAGGGCGGCCTGCCAGGCGGCGCGGTCCAGCTCGAAGCGGCCCGAGGCCCGGAAGCGGGTCATGGTCTCGGCCACGGCCCGACCGTCCTGGCCCAGCAGGTCGTAGAGCAGGCGCTCGAAGTTGCTGGAGATCTGGATGTCCATGCTGGGCGAACAGGTCGCCCGCACCTCGTCGGTCACCATGGCCCCGCTCTCGAAGAAGCGCGTCAGGATGTCGTTGACGTTGGAGGCGACGATCAGGCGTTCGATCGGCAAGCCCATCCGGCGCGCCGCATAGCCGGCGTAGACGTTGCCGAAGTTGCCCGTCGGCACCGCGAAGCTGAGCCGCCGCTCGGCCGCGCCCAGGGCCGCCGCCGCGGCGAAGTAGTAGACGATCTGGCCCAGGATCCGTGCGCAGTTGATCGAGTTGACCCCGGCCAGGGCGGTCTCCTCGCGGAAGGCCGGGTCGTTGAACATCGCCTTCACCAGGTCCTGGCAGTCGTCGAAGCTGCCCTCGATCGCCAGGTTATGGACGTTGGCCGAAGCCACCGTGGTCATCTGGCGGCGCTGAACCTCCGAGACCCGTCCCTTGGGATGGAGGATGAAGACCTCGATCCGCTCGCGGTCGCGGCAGGCCTCGATGGCGGCCGAGCCGGTGTCGCCCGAGGTCGCGCCGACGATGGTGATCTTGTGGTCCCGGCTGCGTGCCGCCAGCACCTCGTCGAAGAGCCGGCCGACGACCTGCAGCGCGTAGTCCTTGAAGGCCAGGGTCGGGCCGTGGAACAGCTCCTGCAGCCAGAGCCGCCGGTCGAGCTGCCTGAGCGGCGCGACCGCGGCGTGGCCGAAGCCGGCGTAGGCCACCTCCAGGATCTCGGCGAAGCGCGGCCCGGGGATCACGCCCTCGACGAAGGGCGCCAGCACCCGTTCGGCGAGCGCGGGATAGCTCAGCCGGGCGAAGCCGCGGATCTCCTCCGGCGAGAAACGGGGCCAGGTGCCGGGCAAATAGAGCCCGCCGTCGCGCGCCAACCCCGTCAGCAGCACCTCGTCGAATGGCAGCGCGGGGGCCTGGCCCCGCGTCGAGATGTAGTCCACCTGGCGGACTCCCCCGGGGAAAACGGCCGTTACTCTAGACTTGGCCCCGCAGCGGGGCAAGCGAGGGCGCGGGCCGATTTTCCGGCTGGAGATTCGGCTTGTCGTACCTGCCCGATCGGGCATAGATCGGCCGTCATGCTCCTCCGCCCCGCGACGCTCCGCGACCTGGCACGGCTTCGGCTTTGGGACGGCAAGCCGCACGTCGCCGCCGCGGGGGGCAGCGACGATGGCTTCGACTGGGAGGCGGAGCTGTCGCGCCAGGTTGCCTGGCGCGAGCTGCTGATCGCCGAGACCGACGGCCGTGCCATCGGCTTCCTCCAGATCATCGATCCCGCGGAAGAGGAAACCCGCTACTGGGGCGAGGTCGAGACGGGGCTCCGCGCCATCGACATCTGGATCGGCGAGGAGGCCGACCTCGGCCTTGGCCATGGGACCGAGATGATGCGCCTGGCCCTGGCGCGCTGCTTCGCCGACCGCGCCGTGACGGCGGTCCTGGTCGATCCTCTGGCGCGCAATACCCGCGCCCACCGTTTCTACGAGCGGCTCGGCTTCCGGCAGGTCGAACGCCGCCGCTTCGGCGCCGACGACTGCTTCGTCTACCGGCTGGAGCGCGGCTGGAGCCCTGCGGGGGCCTGAAGCAACCTGGGACTGGCAGTTGGAAGGCGGCCGCTCAAGCCCCTTCCCCATCAAGGGGCAGGGGGCGTATGCCTCGACCCACCCCGCTCCAAATCGGCGCCCTGGCCGGCCTGCCCGGCGGCGGCAGCCTGCCCGACAACATCGTCCAGGCCCTGATGAACTAGCGCATGCAGGCGCCGCTGGTCGACGAACTGCTGGGTGAACTGGGCTTCGAGCCCAGGGCCGGCCTCAACGGCCTGGCCGACAGCCTGTCCCGGCAGGTCAAGGACGCCGGCGCGGCGCCCAACGGCGGCGACCCGTCCTCCACAGCGAAATCTCGCGGTGGGCCGGAGGACTCTCAGCCTCGGGCCTAGGTCCCGACAGCTTTCCCCTGTTCCACGAGACGCTCGGACCCGCCACCCGGCGGGTCCTCATCTTATGAGGACGACCCGTCACGCGTGACGGCTGATGCTGCGTGGGCTCGACCCGCCCCCGAGTTGATGCGTCTGCTCGCGGTGCGAGAGCCGTCGTTTACACGGTTTAGAATCTTCCATACTGATTGTCGCAATAATCCACGACGAAGCGACGCGGCTGCGATGATGAATGTCGGCCATTTCGACGCGGTGAGTTTCGACGTCTACGGAACGATCCTCGACTGGGAGCCCGAGATATCCGGTTTTCTCAGCGAGTGGGCGGCGTCGGCAGGGACAGCGATCCCCAATCAGGACTTACTGAGCGCATATGATCGCCTGCGGCAGCCCTTGCAGGATGAGCGCCCCGCACAGCGTTATCCGGAGATCCTGAAGCGCACCTTGGAGCAACTGGGTAAGGAATTTGATCTAGCCGTCTCAGATGGCATGCTAGAGACGTTTGCTGGGATCGCAGCAAGGCACAGTCCATTCGCGGACAGTGTCGGCGCCCTCGAGAGCCTGCGGTCAATGGGGCTGAAATTGGCGGCTCTCAGTAACATCGACGATGAGTCCTTCGAGAAAGCCACATCGGCGGCCGGTCTCGAGTTCGATGTCGTTGTCACCGCGCAGCGCGTCGGCGCCTACAAACCGGACCATGCCCATTTCTGGGCGGCCCTGTCCGACCTCCGCGCCATGGGGATCCCCATGAACCGAGTCCTGCATGTCGCTCAAAGCCGTCGAGCCGACATCGTCGTTGCGAACGCGATCGGCCTTGCGTCCGTTTGGGTCAACCGGCCCGGGCACGTTTTTGGCCGAGTTGGCCGAGGCGCTGAGGGCGCCAAGCCAGACTTCGAAGCCGACAGTCTGGCGACGGTCGTCCAGATGCTGGGTTAACGGCAGCGTCTTGTCAGGGGGGAAAGCGATCCTCCTGGCTCACCAACCCGCTGCCGGTGCCGGGGCGCGTACGCGCGGCGCTTCGCGCGACCCGGCAATCTATGGCGCCGCTTCTCGATGGATGCCCGGATCAAGTCCGGGCATGACAGCGGAGGGGGACCGAAGGTCGGGCTCGGACCGCTACCGCCCGAGTCGCCCGCTCCACCCGGCGAAGGCGTCGGCGACCAGGATCTTGTCCGAGCCGATGACGAAGGTGCTCACCCCCCGCGCGCGCCAGGCGCCGATCAGGTCGCGGCATTCCTCGGGATCGGGGGAGAAGACCGGCATCATGACGTGGTGGCCCGCGGCGACGGCGTGGTCGACCATCTCGCCCACCGCAGCCCGGACCCGGGCGTGGCGCCAGTCGCCTTCGAGGCCCAGGGAGACCGAGAGGTCGAAGGGGCCGAACATGATCGCGCGCAGCCCGGACACGGCGGCGATCTCGGCGAAGCTCTCGTGGCCGGCCGCGCTCTCGACCAGGGCGATGGCGCCGACCCGCGCTTCCTCCGCGGCGACGTAGTCCTGCCAGTTGCGGATGAAGTGGCCGCCCGAGCGGCAGCAGGGGCAGGCGCCGCGCAGGCCCTCGGGCGCGAAGCGGGTCGCCGCCACCGCGCGCGCGGCCTCGGCGCCGCTGGCGACGTTGGGCACCACGACGTGGCGGATGCCGGCGTCGAGGGCCTTCATGACGTGCACCGGGTCGTTGGCCGCCACCCGGACCGCGCTGGCGATGCCGACGGCGTCCGCGGCCCGGGACAGGTTCTCGGCGGTCTCCATCCCGAAAAAGCCGTGCTCGCAGTCGATGATGGTGAAGCGGAAGCCGTTGAGCCCGATCAGGTCGACCATCTCGGGGGCGGCGATCTGGCTCCAGGTGCCGAGGGTCGTCTCGCCGGAGTCCAGCAGGGCCTTCAGGTCCGTGCTCATGCGTCCTCCAGCCCCAGGACGGCGGTGCACTTGATCTCGACCAGGATGCCGGGCATCGAGAAGCCCTTGACGGCGAAGCCGGTCCAGGTCGGATAGCGCCCGGTGAAGTAGCGGTCCTTGACCTGCATGAAGAGCGCGAGGTCCGCCATGTCCTCGGCGAACCAGGTCTCCAGCTCGACCACGTCGTCGAAGCCGGCCCCGGCGGCGTCGAGCACCGCCCTGACGTTCTCGAAGGCCTGGACGAACTGGGCCTCCGCGCCCTCGACGACCTTGAGGTCGGCGTCGCGGCCGACCTGCCCGGAGATCAGCAGCGTGTTGCCGAGCAGGATGCCGGGCGCGTAGTGGAAGCGCGCGTAGACCGCCTCCAGCCCGGGCGGGACGATGACCTTGCGTTCAATCGGCATAGCACACCTCCTCGATCGCCCCGGCGATGTCCTTGGCCGAGGGCATGTAGTCCCGCTCCAGGCGGTCGTTGTAGGGCACCGGCATCTCCGGGGCGCCGAGGCGCCGCACCGGCGCGTCGAGCCAGTCGAAGGCTTGTTCCATGATCCCGGCGGCGATCTCGCCACCGATGCCGCCGAAGCGCACGGCCTCGTGCACCACCACGGCCCGGTTGGTCTTGCGCACGCTGGCCAGGACCGTCTCCATGTCGAGCGGCTTGACCGTGCGCGGGTCGATGACCTCGACCGAGAGGCCCTTGCGCTGCAGCCGCTCGGCCGCCTGCACCGCCCGCTCGACCATGGCCATCAGGGCGATGACGGTGCAGTCGCCGCCCTCGCGGACGACCCGGGCGCGGCCGGGCTCGATCGCGTAGGGGGCCACGGGCACCGGCGCCGCGGCGCCGAGGTAGAGCAGCTTGTGCTCCAGGAAGACCACCGGGTTGTCCGAGCGGATCGCCGCCGCCATCAGGCCCTTGGCGTCGTAGGCGTTGGACGGCGCGTAGACCTCCAGCCCGGGGACGTGGGCGAACCAGGCCTCCAGGGACTGGCAATGCTGCGCCGCCAGTCGGATGCCCGCACCCTGGGGGCCCCGGAAGACGATCGGGACGCTCGGCTTGCCGCCCATCATGAAGCGGGCCTTGGCCGCCTGGTTGACGATGGAGTCCATCATCAGCGAGACGAAGTCGAAGAGCTGGATCTCGACGATCGGCCGCAGGCCCGACATGGCGGCGCCGACGCCGCAGCCCGAGATCACGCCCTCGGCGATCGGCGTGTCGCGCACCCGCTCCGGCCCGAAGGCCTCCAGCAGGCCGCGGGTCAGGCCGAAGATGCCGCCGATCTGGCCGACGTCCTCGCCGAGCACGATGACGCTTTCGTCCCGCGCCATCTCCTGGTGCATCGCCTCGGTGAGGGCCTGGGCGTAGGTGATCGCGCGGCTCCCGGCGGGCGGCGCGGCGGGAAAGGCCTCGCGGCGCGGCGCGGTCACCAGCGCGCGGGCGGCCTCGAGCTCGGGCTCCGGCAGTGCCGAGGCCCAGTCGATGGCGTCCTCCACCTCGCGCTCCGCCTGCGCCGCCAGCTCGTCATAGCCGGCCTGGTCGAGCAGGCCCGCCTCGGCCGTGCGGTCGCGCAGGCGCAGGATGGGATCGACGTCGCGCCACTGCGCCTCTTCGTCCTCGCTGCGGTAGCGCTGCAGGTTGGCGCGCATGGAATGGTCGTCCCAGCGATAGGTCAGGGCCTCGATCAGGCTTGGTCCCTCGCCCGCCCGCGCCCGCAGCGCGGCGCGCAGCACCGTGTCGTGGACCGCCGCGGCGTCGTTGCCGTCGATCCTGCGGCCCGGCAGGTCGTAGGCCGCGGCGCGGCGGGCGATGCCGCCACCGGCGATCACGCCGTCGCTGGGCGTCGACAGGCCGTAGAGGTTGTTCTCGCAGAAGAAGATCAGCGGCAGCCGCCAGATCGCCGCCAGGTTCATGGCCTCATGGAAGATGCCCTCGCTGGCCGCGCCGTCGCCGAAGAAGGCGATGCCGACCGCGCCCGAGCCGCCCAGCTGCTCGGCCAGGGCGGCGCCGGTGCCGAGTCCCATGCCGGCGCCGACGATGCCGTTCGCGCCCAGGATGCGGCGCTCGAAGTCCGCGATGTGCATCGAGCCGCCGAGGCCGTAGCAGTAGCCCTCGGCCTTGCCCATCAGCTCGGCCATCATCCGGCGCAG
>JAKSBE010000079.1 GCA_022361275.1 Kiloniellales bacterium | reverse complement strand
CCGCGATAACCCAGAGTTGGGTTCGGTCGCCTCAGCCCTCTTCGGGGCGGTAGTCCTCTTCGCTGAAGTTCTTGCCGAAGTCGGCGAGGGCGGCTTCGGCGCGGCCCATCCGGCGGCCGCGGCCGGCGTTCGCCGCCTCGGGGATGTGGACCGCGGCATAGGCCTCGATCTCCACCAGGAAGCTCGGATTCGACAGGCCGGCGACGATCAGCACGGTCGAGGCGGTGGTGACCTCGCCCAGGACCTCGTCGCGCACCGCGCGGTAGACCTCGACGTCCTGCATCCGGGTCAGGTAGGCGGTGACCTTGACCAGGTCGCTGGGCACCATGCCCGCGGTGTCCAGGACCGCGAGCAGGTTCTGCCAGGCCATGTCGATCTGCGGCCGCGGCCCCTCCGCGAGGCGCCCGTCGGGCCTCACGCCGACCTGTCCCGAGATGAAGACGATGTTCGCCGGATAGGGGATCTCGACGCCATGGTGATGGCGAATGTTGGAGGCGGAAAGGCTGGCCGGGTTGTGAATCTTCAGCATGGCGGTCCCGCACTTCTAGCGCCAGGATCCTTTCGACTTGGTTAGTGGAGGGTTACCCCAAAAAGGGGTCGGCCCCGCGGCTGGGCCCCGCGGCCGGGCGCCTCAGTAGGCGCACTCGCGGTGGAGCGCCTCGAAGTCGATCCGGTTGCCGTGGAGATAGGCGTCGATCAAACCCTGGGCCGGGCAGACGCCGGTCTCGACGGTCTCGTAGAGCACTTTCAGGAAGATGCGCTCGTCGCGGCCCTGCCAGTCCTGGCGCTCGCGGGCGGCGAGGCCGGCGGCGGCGAGGTCCAGGATCTCGCGGGCCAGCTCGTTCAGCGCCCGGCCGCGGAAGGGGGTCTTCAAGCCCTGGCGCGGCACGGCGGAGCGCAGATAGGCGTGCTCCTCCGGCGTCCAGTCCTTGGCCAGGTCCCAGGCCGCGTCGAGCGAAGACTGGTCGTAGAGCAGGCCGACCCAGAGCGCCGGCAGGCCGCAGAGCGAGCGCCAGGGGCCGCCGTCGGCGCCGCGCATCTCGATGTAGCGCTTCAGGCGGACCTCGGTGAACACCGTGGTGACGTGGTCGGCCCAGTCGCTCATGGTCGGCCGCTCGCCCGGCAGGGCCGGCAGCTTGCCCTCGAGGAAGTCGCGGAACGACTGGCCGCTGGCGTCGAGGTACTTGCCGTCGCGGTAGACGAAGTACATCGGCACGTCGAGGACGTAGTCGGTATAGCGCTCGAAGCCCATGCCGTCCTCGAAGACGAAGGGCAGGATGCCGGTGCGGTCCGGGTCGGTATCGGTCCAGACGTGGCTGCGGTAGCTGAGGAAGCCGTTGGGCGCGCCGTCGGAGAAGGGCGAGTTGGCGAAGAGCGCGGTGGCGATGGGCTGCAGCGCCAGGCCGACCCGGAACTTCCGGACCATGTCGGCCTCGGAGGCGAAGTCCAGGTTGACCTGCACGGTGCAGGTCCGAAGCATCATGTCGAGACCCAGGCAGCCCTGTTTCTGCATCCGGGCGCGCATGATGTCGTAGCGCCCCTTGGGCATGATCGGGATCTCGTCGCGCGCCCACTTCGGCAGGAAACCCAGGCCGATCAAGCCGACGCCCAAAGGCTCGGCGATCTGCTTGACCTCGTCCAGATGGCTGTGGACCTCGCCGCAGGTCTGGTGGATGGTCTCCAGCGGCGCGCCGGAAAGCTCGAGCTGGCCGCCCGGCTCCAAGGTGATGTTGCAGGCGCCCTTCTGCAGGGCGATCGGATTGCCGTTCTCGAAGACCGGCTGCCAGCCGAGTTCGACCAGGCCCTCCAGCAGGGCGCGGACGCTGCGGGCGCCCTCATAGGGCAGCGGCTTCAGGCTCTCCCAGCAGAAGCCGAACTTCTCGTGCTCGGTCCCGATCCGCCAGTCCACGGCCGGCTTGCAGCCGGCCTCGAAGTAGCCGACCAGATCGGCCTTGCCGGTGATGGGGGCACCCTTGGTTTGCGGCGGGGCGGACATGGGCGATCGCTGGCCTGGGAAAGGAGAGAAGGGACGAGGGTCACGTCAGTCTCCATCGCGCAGCGGCGGCCGGGAGCGGCCGTCGCCCAGAATCGCCTGCCAGCAGGCGATGGCGGCCAGGGCCGCCGTGTCGGCGCGCAGCACCCTCGGACCGAGGCCGACCGTGACAGCAAAGGACAAGTCGTTCAGGGCGTCAAGCTCGGATCGCGCGAAGCCGCCCTCCGGTCCGGTCATGATCGCCCAGGGTTGGGCGGCGGTTTCCGGCCCCTCCTGCCGCAGGACCTCGGCGATCGGCCGCGCCGCGCCGCTCTCGGCGCAGACCAGCAGCCGGCGCTCCGGCGGCCAGGCGTCGAGCAGCTTGCCCAAGTCGGCGACCGGACGGACCTCGGGCAGATCGAGGCGCTCGCATTGCTCCGCCGCCTCCCGGGCGTTGGCCTGCAGGCGCTCCAGGTTGACCCGGCTGACCGCGGTGTGGCGGGTCATCATCGGCTGCAGCGCGGCGCAGCCCAGCTCGGTCGCCTTCTCGACCAGGAAATCGAGTCGGGCCCGCTTGATCGGCGCGAAGACCAGCCAGAGGTCCGGTCCGCTCGCCTGGGGCCGGCGCTGGGCCTCGATCGCCAGCGAGCACCAGCCCTTGCCCAGGCCATCGATCCGGGCCAGCCATTCGCCGTCGCGGCCGTTGAAGAGGGCAAGGTGCGCGCCGCGCTCCAGGCGCAGCACGCTGCGCAGGAAATGCGCGCGGGCGTGGTCCAGGCCCAGGATCAGGCCAGCGCTGAGGTCCGCCTCGGTCCAGAGCCGGGTCACCGGGCACGGCGCGGGTCCGCGCTTGCCCGCTGCGTTGTCCTCCGTCATGTCGCTTCCCTGTCCTTGGGGGCTGTCCTGGGCGTCGTCTTTTGGGCGCTGTCTCGAACCGGGTCTTGAGCCGGACGGAGCCGCCTGCGCAAGATAACAGCATGACCCGGCAGGCCCCGACAACGTCCGAGACGACGCAGCGGGCGGCGAGCGACATCCGCGGCGACCACTGGACCTTGCACCTGGCGCCCGGCGCGCTGCACCCCTACCTGCGGCTGGCCCGGTTCGACCGGCCGATCGGGACCTGGCTGCTGCTCTTCCCCTGCTGGTGGGGCCTCGGCCTGGCCGCGGCCGCCGCGGGGACCTGGCCGAACTGGCTCTACGTCCTGCTGTTCGCGATCGGCGCCTTGGTCATGCGCGGCGCCGGCTGCACTTTCAACGACCTGGTCGACCGCGACTTCGACGCCAAGGTGGCGCGCACCGCGACCCGGCCGATCCCCAGCGGCGAGGTGACGCCCCGCCAGGCCGCGGCCTTCATGGCGCTACAGATGCTGATCGGCCTGGCCGTGCTGCTCCAGTTCAACCGTTTCTCGATCCTGCTCGGCGTGGCGTCGCTGGCCCTGGTCTTCACCTATCCCTTCATGAAGCGGATCACCTATTGGCCTCAGGCCTGGCTGGGTTTGACCTTCAACTGGGGCGCCCTGATGGGCTGGGCGGTGCTGGAGGGGAGCCTGGCCCTGCCGGCCTTCCTGCTCTATGCCGCAGGCATCGCCTGGACCCTGGGCTACGACACCATCTACGCGCTCCAGGACAAGGAGGACGACGCCCTCATCGGCGTGAAGTCGACGGCGCTGAAGTTCGGCGCCGCCTCCAAGCGCTGGATTGCGGGCTTCTATGCCGTGACCGTGGCGCTGCTGGCGGCGGCCGGCCTCGCCGCCGGCCTCGGCCTGCCCTACCTCCTGGCCTGCGGCGCCGCGGCCCTGCAGCTCGCCTGGCAGGTCCGAACCCTCGACATCGACGACCCGCAGAACTGCCTCTACCGCTTCCACTCGAACCGCTGGGTCGGCTGGCTGCTCTTCGCCGGAGCCCTCGCCGAGACGGCCCTCGGATAGCGGCCGATGATCGACGACCCCGCCGCCTTCGTCCGCGACAACACGGCGATCGAGCGGCCGGCCCTGGTGCCCGAGGTCGCGCTGCACCTGGCCAGCGAGGTCGTGCCGCTGTGGCAGGCCACCGAGGCGGACCTCGCCGAGACCGGCCTGCCGCCGCCGTTCTGGGCCTTCGCCTGGGCCGGCGGCCAGGCGCTGGCCCGCTTCCTGCTCGACCGGCCGGAGTGGGTCGCCGGCAAGCGGGTGCTGGACTTCGCCGCCGGCTCGGGGGTGCAGGGGATCGCCGCCGCCCTGGCCGGCGCGGCCCGGGTCGAGGCGACCGAGATCGACCGCTTCGCCCTGGCCGCCCTGGCGCTCAACGCCGAGGCCAACGGCGTCGCCCTGGAGCTGCGCGGCGCGGACGTCGTCGGCCTTTCCAATCCCGGGCCCAATCCCGGCCCCAATCCCGGCCCCGCTCCCCCCTGGGAGGTCGTGCTGGCGGGCGACGTCTGCTACGAGCGGCCCATGGCGGCGCGGGTCGCCCGCTGGCTGGGCGACCTGGCGCGCGAGGGCGTGATCGTCCTGATGGGCGATCCCGGCCGAAGCTATCTGCCCAAATCGGGCCTGAAGCGGCTCGCCCGCTACGCGGTCCGGACCAGCCGCGAGCTGGAGGACAGCGACCTGCGCAACGCCATCGTCTGGCAGGTCACGGGCGAGATCGCCATGCCGGCCGAGGCGGGAGGACCTCACTGACCAGGGCGGGTTTCCTCGAAGCCCTGGAGCAGCCCGCGTCCATTCGAACGCGGATAAGCTGCTCTCACTCTATGGAACAGATCAAATGATCTGCGTTTAATTGAGTCCAATTAGGCGTAGTTTGATCTAGCGACCGGATCGACAAGCTGTCGAAAGATCACGGCCGGCGGTCCGAGGCCGATGCGTGTTTCCCCAACCGTCATGGCCGGACTTGATCCGGCCATCCATCGAGAAGCGGCGCCGTGGATTGTCGGGTCGAGCCCGGCAATGACAGAGGTGTCGATGGCCGGCCGGCGCGGACCGCCT
>JAKSBE010000224.1 GCA_022361275.1 Kiloniellales bacterium | reverse complement strand
GGAAGCCGTCGCCGAGGGCGAATTGCGGCAGGTCGTTGATCGGGACCGGGCGCTCGGGATTGCGCAGCAGGTTGGCCAGAAAGGCCCGGACCCAGGTATTGCCGGACTTCTGATAGGATGCCAGCCAGATGATGCCTGCCACGGCCGCGGACGTCCTCTCGCCTCGCTTTCAAGAGATGCAACGACACCCTTGTCGCTAACTGGCGGTTTTAGCCAGTTTCTCGGCGCAAGAAAACAGGGGGACGGCAAAGCCGTCCCCCTTCGAAAGCCTGCCTTGAACCAGGCGACGGCTCAGAAGTCCACACGCAGCGTCAACACGCCCGCAATGCCTTCGCCGTCATCGCCGCCGTCCTCGGCATCGTAGTCGGCGTACATACCCGTAAAGGACGTCTTGACGCCAGGACCCAGGACGTAGCTGACCGCAGCGGCAACGCCGATGGATTCATCCTCGTCGTCGCCATTGCCGCCGTCGCCATCACGCTCGTTCAGGATGAAAGTGCCGGAGACACCCCAAGGTCCGGTCTCATAAGAGACACCGAGATCCCAAGCGAAGCCTTCATCGCCACTATCGTCATCGTCGATCACGCCGACGGAGCCACCGAAGGTGAAGCCGCCGAAGCCGAGGTTCACACCAGCGTTGTAGTGCGTGATGTCTTCGTCAGCGTCAGCGACTTCTTCGTCCGGTTCGCCGACGTGCTGTATGCCGCCCGCGGCGGTAATGTCGATGCCACCGAAGCTTCTGGTGAAGTTGATGCCGGCACCGATACCATGGGCGCGATCGTTGTCGTCCGCAGTCTCGTTCAGACCCTCGCCGTCGTCCTGCACGTCGGGAATGTAGCTCAAACCGAGCTGAAAGCCGGCGAAGCGTGGCGAGAAGTAGGTCACCATGTTATCGTCGGCCGAGATCTCCGGCGTGGTCGAGAAGTCCCCGGTGTCGAAGCCGGTCGGCTCCGGGATGAAGTCAGACAGCCAGCCCGAGTTGATGGGCGCGCCGACGTTGGGCGCAACGACCGCCTGGATGTAAGGTGCCGGGTCGTCGGAGCCGAGGGTCAAACGGCCGAAGCCGCCTTCGAGAAAGACGTAGTTCTCGTCGACTTGGTCGCCTGTTGTGAAGGCTTCGAGTTCGACCCGGACGCCGACCTCGATGCCGTTGTCGAGGGTCGTCGATCCGCGGAAATGAATCTCGCCGTCCGAACGATGGTTGGTGTTGTTGAAGTTCTCGTCTTCGACGTCGCTCTCAGCAGCGACGATACCGAAAGCCTCGTTGCGATAGCCGCGCACTTCCAGGCGAAGCGGATCCGCCGCTTCGGCCATGTCGGCCGCGACGACACCACCGGCAACCAGGGCCGTGGTACCGAGCAGAAGTTTTCTATTCATCGTTAAACTTCCCGCCTCTTAGTTGAGTTGCCAAAGATGCCCGGGCCGTGTCCATCGAGCCCTGAGCTCTCACGCTGCGCCATGATCGAAACCCTAGCGCCACGCGCCCCCCAGGCGGGCGCAGAGCCCCGGGAAGACGGGGTCATGAAGCCCATCATCTTGATTAGGGTCAAGGAATCCGGGCTCGCCCGCTCGGCGAAACTCGGTTGCTGTTGCACTTTTATCACAACCCGAAAACCGTGATATACCGGGCCCATAGGGCCGGGCCGAGCCGGGCCGACCGCGCCTTGTCCCGCCATCGGGCTTTGGCCATACTCTGCCCGCCGCCGGCCCGAGCGAGGGCGCGGCCGGCAGCAACGGAAGAACGCCCGCCTCGGAACAACCGCTCGCAAGCCGCCATGTCGCCAGCAGAACCGATCCGAAAATCGCTCAACATCCCGGAGGCCATGGACCTGGCCCGCCGCCGGCACCAGGCCGGCGCCCTGGCGGACGCCAAGGAGCTTTACCGTCTCATCCTGGAGTCCCAGCCGAACAATACGGAAGCAATGACCTTGATGGCCTCCCTCCTGTATCGGGAGGGGGCCGACGAGAAGGCCGCGAAGCTGATCGATCAGGCGATCGAGCTCTACGCCAACACCGTGACGATGCAGGGAAACAACGCCAACGTCCTCGCCCCCCTCGTCAACCTCCTGCTCGCCCGCGACCGTGTCCTCGAGGCCGAAGCGCGCACCCAGTCCCTGGACTTTCCCGTTCTGCCCGTGCGCGCCACCTGGGAGGCATTCGAGAGCCGGCGCCAGGCAGCGATCGCGGCGGGACGGCAGACCATCCTGATCACGACGGTGCCCAAGTCGGCCAGCGAGAGCATCTGGAACCGCCTGGCGGAGGGGCTGAGCCTCGGCCAATGCCACCTTTCGCTCGGGTTGTTTCCGGATTGCTGCCTGCTGCCGAGCCGGGTCCACTTCGCCGCGCGCGGCGGCCTGATCGCCAAGGAGCACATCGCGGCGACCGCCCACAATCGCAAGACCCTGGTCGAGTTCGGGCTGGATCGCCTGGTGGTCCACCTGCGCGATCCGCGCCAGGCGCTCTTGTCCTGGGTCCACTTCGTGCGGGACGACGTGAGCCAGCGCCTGCTGGCGCCGATGTGGCGCAAGATCGTGCCGCCTTCGGACGTCTTCTCGCGTTCGCTGGAGGCGCAGCTCGACTGGGGCATCGATCACTATCTTCCCTATCTGGTCGACTTCGTGCGGGACTGGACGGCGGCCGACGACGATCCCGACAGCGGCCTGCGGGTGCATTTCGCGAGCTTCGAGCGCTTTCGCCTCGACCCCCAGGGATACCTCGACGGCGTGCTCGACTTCTACGACATCGACAAGGCCGCGTTCAGACAGGACAGCGAGGCCGAGGTGGTCCATCTGCGCAAGGGCCTGATCGACGAGTGGCGCGAGGTCTTCACGCCGGCCCAGAAGGCGCGGGCCTGGTCCTTGATCCCGGATGACCTGGCCGAAAGACAAGGCTGGACCGCCTGAGCGATCGCCCGATGGCCCCTGTGAGGCCCCAACCTGCCACCGCAGCACGCCATTGCCTTGCCCCGAGGATCGCGGTATCTAGTTCGCTTGCATCGATGAAACGAGCGCTTCCGTCGGAGCGCCTTGGAATCTGAGCGGGTTTTGCCATGATTGGGCCAGGAGTACGTGCGTCGCTTGATCACCCTGCCTCCGCGGGGACCAGGACGGCCGGGAAGTGGATGTCGATCCTTGCCGGAACCGCACTGCTGGCCGCACTCGGCGCCTGCAGCTGGGGCGATCCGGACACGGTCTATCCGGATACCGACAACCGCCGGGCCACGGGCAACTCCTACGAAAGCCCTTACGACAAGTACGGCAGCGTCTTCGGCGAGGGCGGCGCGAGCGCCTTCGGCGACGATTCCGGCAACGGCGCCAGCGGCACCGGCATCGACGTCAACAGCTACCTCTGGCGCGCCTCGCTGGACACCATCTCCTTCATGCCGCTGGCCTCGGCCGATCCCTTCGGCGGCGTGATCATCACCGACTGGTACTCGCCGCCCGAAACCCAGGACGAGCGTTTCAAGGTCAACGTCTACATCTTCGGGCGCGAACTCAGGGCCGACGGCGTGCGCGCCGCCGTGTTCCGCCAGAGGCAGCAGCTCGACGGCTCCTGGATCGACGCCGAGGTTGAGCCAAAGACGGCCACCGACCTCGAGAACGCCATCCTGGCCCGGGCCCGGCAGCTTAGAATCGCCAGCCTGCAATAGGGCCGCCCCCGGACGGAACCTCCATCCTCTGCGGCGGGGCTCCGCCGGACCATCCGACCTGAGGCCGCACCGCAGGCCCTTCGGGCCGCCGGCGGCAAGACGAGCGCAGACAGCGACGAGAGATGAGCCGCTACAATTTCAAGGACAGCGAGGCGAAGTGGCAGGACGCCTGGGAGCGCGCCGCCTGCGCGCGCGTGAGCGAAGACCCCGGCCGGCCGAAGTACTACGTGCTCGAGATGTATCCCTATCCCTCGGGACGCATCCACATGGGCCATGTCCGGAACTATACGATCGGCGACGTCATTGCCCGCTACAAGCGCGCCCGGGGCTTCAACGTGCTGCATCCCATGGGCTGGGACGCCTTCGGGCTGCCGGCGGAGAATGCCGCAATGGAGAAAGGCGTGCACCCGGCCGCCTGGACTTACGACAACATCGCGGTGATGCGGGACCAACTGAAGTCGATGGGCCTGTCAATCGACTGGGAGCGGGAACTGGCAACCTGCCATCCGGAGTACTACCGCCACCAGCAGAAGATGTTCCTCGACTTCCTGGACGCGGGCCTGGTCTACCGGAAGGAGTCCTGGGTCAACTGGGATCCGGTCGACCACACCGTGCTGGCCAACGAGCAGGTCATCGACGGCTGCGGCTGGCGTTCCGGCGCGCCGGTCGAGCGGCGCAAGCTGGCGCAGTGGTTCTTCAGGATCACCCGCTTCTCGGACGAGCTGCTGGCCGCGCTTGACGAGCTGGAGCGCTGGCCGGACAAGGTCCGCACCATGCAGCGCAAGTGGATCGGGCGCTCCCGGGGCGCCCGGCTCTTCTTCCGCCTGCAGGGCGCCCCGGCCGGGTGGAGCGACGGGGCGGAGGCGCGGCTAGAGGTCTTCACGACCCGGCCGGACACCCTGTTCGGGGCCTCCTTCTGCGCCCTCTCGCCCCATCACCCGCTGACCGCGGCCCTGGCGCAGAGTGATCCGAAGCTGGCCGAATTCGTCGCCGACTGCGACCGGATCGGAACCAGCGAGGAGGCGATCGAGACCGCCGAGAAGCGCGGCTACCGGACCTCCGTCCTTGCCGAGCATCCCTTCCGACCGGGCGAGACCTTGCCGGTCTACGTGGCCAACTTCGTGCTGATGGACTATGGCACCGGCGCTATCTTCGGCTGCCCGGGACACGATCAGCGCGACCTCGACTTCGCCCGCAAGTACGATCTGCCGGTGCTGCCGGTCGTCCTGCCGCCGGAGGCCGAGGCCGCCGGCTTCGCGATCGCCGAGGAGGCCTACACCGATTGGGACGGGAGCATGATCAACTCCGAGTTCCTGGACGGGCTGAAGGTCGACGGGGCCATCCCCGCCGCCATCGCCAAGCTCGAGGAAACGGGCGACGGCCAGGGCGAGGTCCAGTACCGGCTGCGCGACTGGGGGGTGTCCCGGCAGCGCTACTGGGGCTGTCCGATCCCGGTGGTCCACTGCGCGGACTGCGGCGTGGTCGAGGTGCCCGAAGCCGAACTGCCGGTGCGCCTGCCCGAGGACGTCAGCTTCGACCAGCCGGGCAATCCCCTGGCCCATCACCCGAGCTGGAAGACGGTGGCCTGTCCGAACTGCGGCAAGCCGGCGGAGCGTGACACCGACACCATGGACACTTTCGTCGATTCCTCCTGGTACTTCGCCCGCTTCTGCAGTCCGCGGGCGGAGGCCGCCATGGACCGGGCGGCGGTCGACTATTGGATGCCGGTGGACCAGTACATCGGCGGCATCGAACACGCGGTGCTGCACCTTCTCTACGCCCGCTTCTTCACCCGGGCCCTGCAGACCTGCGGCTACCTTTCGGTCGAGGAGCCCTTCGCCGGGCTCTTCACCCAGGGCATGATCTGCCACGAGACCTATGAGGACGAGGCAGGCAACTGGCTGTCGCCGGATCAGGTCAAGCCGGACGAGGACGGCAAGGTCGTGACCCTGGACGGCGGTCCGGTGATACGCGGCCGGGTCGAGAAGATGAGCAAGTCCAAGAAAAACACGGTCGACCCCGAGGCGATCATCGACGCCCACGGCGCCGACGCGGCGCGCTGGTTCATGCTCTCCGACAGCCCGCCGGAGCGGGACATGGAGTGGACCGACGCCGGCATCGACGGCGCCAGCCGCTTCTGCCAGCGGGCCTGGCGCGTCGTCTCCGAAATCGCCGGCCAGGGGATCGCGGCCGGGACGCCGTTGCCGGCCGCCTTCGGCGCCGAAGCCATGGCGCTGCGGCGCCGGACCCACAAGGCGATAAAGGCCGTGACCGCGGACATCGAGCGTTTCCACTTCAACGGCGCGGTGGCCAGGCTTTACGAGTTGATCAACGCCTTGGCCGGCTTCAAGCCGAAGGACGACGGCGATCGCTGGGCGGCGCGCGAGGCGGCCGAGGTCTTCAGCCGGCTGGTCGGGCCGATGACGCCGCATCTTGCCGAAGAGCTTTGGCAAACCCTGGGCCACGACGGCCTGCTCGCCGAGAGCACCTGGCCGGACGCCGATCCGGCGCTGACCATCGACGAGGAGGTGACGGTCGCGGTCCAGGTCAACGGCAAGCTGCGGGCCACCATCTCCCTGCCCCGCGACGCCGAGACGCGGCAGGCGGAGGACGCCGCGCTCGCGGAGCCGGCGGTCCAGCGCGCCCTGGAGGCGCGGAACCCGCGCAAAGTCATCGTCGTACCGAATCGGGTGGTCAATGTCGTGGTTTGAAACTCAGGGCCGCGCACGCCCGAAGATGAGGCTCGGCATCCTGGCCGTCGTCGCCGGCTTGGTCCTGAGCGGCTGCGGGTTTCGGCCGCTCTACGGCGAAAGCGCCGATGGCGCCTCGAGCTTCGACAGCCTCGAGACCGTGCAGATCGCGGCGCTGCCGGATCGCACCGGGCAGCAGCTGCACAACCTGCTGCGCGACCGGATCAATCCCCGCGGGCAGCCGAGGCAGCCCGAGTACGTTCTCAGGATCCGCCTTTCGGAGCAGACCGAGGCCCTGGCGATCGACCAAGACGAGACGGCGACCCGCGCCAATCTGGAGCTCAGCGCGAATTTCACTCTGACTAGGCTGGACGGAAACGAGGTGGTTTTCAGGGGCCGATCGAACTCGGTGAACAGCTACAACATCGTCGATTCGCAATTCGCGACCTTCGTCTCGCAGCGCGATGCGCGCGAGCGAGCCCTGCGCGAGCTGTCGGAAGACATCAGACTGCGGCTCGCCACCTATTTCGCCCACTAGAGGGTGGAGTGCGCCGGCGCGGCAGCAGCAGCCAGTGCAGGTATTTCCCGATTAAAGGACACGTTTAGCGTGAAGGTCTCGGGACGCAGCGTCGGGCGATTTCTCAAGACGCCGGGACCGGAGATCGAAGCGGTCCTGATCTATGGTCCCGACAACGGCCTGGTGTCCGAGCGGGCCGCGACCCTGACCGCAGCGCTGGGCATCGACCCCGACGATCCCTTCGCCCAGAGTGAGCTCTCCGGCGCCGACATCACATCCGACCCGGCGCGTCTCCGCGACGACTGCGCCGCCCTGTCGCTGGGCGGCGGCCGTCGCCTGGTCCTGGTGAAAGCGGCCACCGACGCCCTGACGCCGGCGGTCGAGGCCCTGCTCGCCGATCCGCCCGGTGCCGCCCTGCTGCTCCTCCAAGGCGGCGACCTGCCGGCACGTTCGCGGCTACGCAAGCTCTTCGAGCAGTCGGAGCGGGCCGCCGCAGTGCCTTGCTACCAGGACGACGCCCAGAGCCTGCCGGCCGTGATCCGCCAGAGCCTGGACCAGGCCGGCTTCGACATCGCGCCGGACGCGCTGGACCACCTCGTCGCGCACCTGGGTGCCGACCGCCAGATGACCCGGCGCGAGCTGGAGAAACTGGTACTCTACGTCGGCGAGGCCGCCGGCGACTCCGACAAGGAGGGAGCGCGGCGCCGGATCGGCTGGGCCGAGGTCTCGGCCTGCCTGGCCGACGGCTCGCTGCAGACCCTGGACGAGCTGACTCTGGCGGTCGGCGATGGCGACCTGGAGGCGGTCGACCGCGGGCTGCGGCGGCTGAGCGCGGAAGGCGTCAACGCGGTCAGCCTGCTGCGCGCGCTGATGCGGCATTTCCACCGCCTGCTGACCGCAGCCGAAGCCCTGGCCAAGGGCGGCACCGCGGAGCGGGCGGTGGAAGGCCTCCGCCCTCCGGTGTTCTGGAAGCACAAGGGCCGGATCACGGCGCAGCTCCGCTGCTGGCCGGCGTCGCAGTTGCTGCGCGCCGAGCAGGAACTGCTGGAAGCGGAGATCCTCTGCAAGTCGAGCGGTCTCCCGGCGAGCATAGTCGCCGAGCGGGCGGCCCTGACCCTGGCCCGGCGTGCTGCGGCAGCTCAAAGGCGAAGGGCCTGAAGCCCGGTTCCGCCGAACGCGTCCGGTGCTCGGCGACCGCAGGCAAAGCGAAGAAAAGACCCGAAGGCCCGCTTCAAAGATCTCAAGCCAGAGATTTCAGGCCAAAGACTTCAGGCCGGCGTCTGGTGCAGGCGATGCAGCACGTCGTCGAGCTGGTCCAGGGTGTTGTAGTGGATGGTCAGCTCGCCGCCGGACCCGCGAAAGGTGACCGAGACCTTGAGACCGAGAAGGGCCGAAAGGTCGCGTTCGAGGGCGACCGTATTCGGGTCCTTCTCGACCGGCGCCCTCGAAGCCTTCTTCGAAGCCGGGTCTTTGGTCTCGTTGGCGAGGCGCTCGGTCTCGCGGACGGAAAGCCCCTTGGCAACCACCTTCTTGGCCAGGCTTTCGGGCGCCTCGGCGTTGAGCAGGGCTCGGGCATGGCCGGCGCTCAGCTTGCCCTTGCTCAGCAGGTCGCGCAGCGGCTCGGGCAGCTTCAGCAAGCGCAGCGTGTTGGCGATATGGCTGCGGCTCTTGCCGATCACGTTGGCCAAGGCGTCCTGGGTGTAGCTGAACTCCTCCATCAGCTGGCGGTAGCCCTCCGCCTCCTCCAAAGCGGACAGATCCTCGCGCTGGACGTTCTCGATGATCGCGAGTTGCAGCGTCTCGGCATCGCTCAGCTCGCGGATGACGATCGGCACCTCGTGGAGCTGGGCGATCTGGGCAGCCCGCCAGCGCCGCTCGCCGGCGACGATCTCGAAGGTGTCCGGCTGTTCCGGATCCCGGCGGACCAGGATCGGCTGCAGCAGCCCGTTCTCGCGGATCGAATCCGCCAGCGCGGCGAGGGACTCCTCGTCGAAGTGACGCCGCGGCTGCAGGCGCCCGGGATGAAGGAACTCGACCGGGACCTGCTTGCTGGTCCTGACCCGGTCCAGGGTCGTGTAGTCTTCGGTCTCGTCGCCCAGCAGGGCGGCCAAACCGCGCCCCAGGTTGCTGCGCCTGTCTTGCTTTGCCATGTTCACTCCCGGATTTCGCCCCCCGGATTTCGCGGATGCCCCGGCGTAGGGATCAGGATGCCAGGGTCGAGAGGCGGTCCTCGCGTACCAGGATTTCCCGGGCAAGGTTGATGTAGGCCCTGGAGCCGGCACAGCCGACGTCGTAGAGCAGCACCGGCTTGCCATGGGACGGCGCTTCCGACACCCGGACGTTGCGCGGGATTACCGTCTTATAGACCACCTCGCCCAGATTGGCCCGCGCGTCGGCGGCAACCAGATTGCAGAGGTTGTTCCGGCCGTCGTACATGGTGAGCACGATGCCCTGGATCTCCAGGTCGGGATTGAAGCGCTTGCGGATCCGGTCGATGGTCCGCAGCAGATGGCTGAGGCCTTCGAGGGCATAGAACTCCGCCTGCAGGGGCACCAGGACCGCCTCCGCCGCGACCAGGGCGTTGATGGTCAGGAAGCCCAGCGCTGGCGGACAGTCGATCAGGATGAAATCGTAGGCCTGAACCTGGGACGCAAGGGCACGGCGCAGCCGGCTCTCGCGATCATCGAGATTGACCATCTCGACCTCGGCCCCGGAGAGGTCGACCGAGGCCGGCACGATCGACATGCCGGGCACCTTAGTCTTGACGACGGCCTCGGCCATCGGCTGACCCTCGATGACCACATGATAAATGTTCCTGTCCCGCTGGGCGCGCTCGAGGCCGACGCCGGTGCTGGCGTTGCCCTGCGGATCGAGATCGACCAGGAGCACCTTCTGCTTGCAGGCCGCCAAGGCGGTCGCGAGGTTGATCGCGGTGGTCGTCTTGCCGACCCCGCCCTTCTGGTTTGCGACCGCAATGATCCGGGCCGCACGCGCGCCATCGGCGGCGGACGACTCGTCAATATGCTGTGGTTGCACGGCCATTGACCCCAATGACTAGGATATGGCCGCTACCATACGTGCAACTCGGGTGCGACTCCATCGAAAAATCCCAGTCCCTACGGGCGGCCGCCAGCTCGGCCTCCGCCTGCGCCCCCTTGAGAAAGAGGCCGCGGCCCTGCGGTGCCAGGAAGGGCGCCGCCAGGGCCAGCAGGCGGGGCAAGGGCGCCAGCGCCCGCGCAGTGACGACGTCAGCCGGGAAGGGCTTTACGGCCTCGATCCGGCAGGCGTGGATTTCGACCTCGGCCTCGGCCACCCGCGCTGCTTCGCGAAGGAAAGCGGCCTTGCGGCTATCGGCCTCGACCAGGTGCACCTCCCCGGCGCCGAGGATCGCCAGGACCAGGCCGGGCAGGCCGGCGCCGCTGCCGAGGTCGAGGAGCACCCGCGGCCGGCCCGCGGGCGGTGGCGGCAGATAGGCCATGAGTTGGCTGGAGTCGAGGACGTGGCGCCGCCAGACATCCTCGAGGCTGGCACGGCTCACCAGATTGATCCGCCGGTTCCACTTCCGCAGCAGGGCGAGGTAGGCCTCGAGCCGGGCTCGTGTTTCACGTGAAACACCGCTCCGCTCTTGGAAGGCATCAGGGGTCAGGACGTCCTCGGGGTCCATGGCGCTCCAAAGCCGCCCGCCCCTTCTCGAACCTCGGGGGTCAGGCGGCGTCCTCTGCCGACCCCGGGCCGGACTTCTTGACGTAGCGCAGGAGCGCCACCACGGCGGCCGGCGTGATACCGGGGAGCCGCGCAGCGGCGCCCAGGGTCGCGGGCCGCGCCGCCGCAAGGACCTGCCGCGCCTCTTTGGAAAGGCCCCCCACGAGATCGTAGTCCAGCAGCTCCGGCAGAGCCAAGGCCTCGTCGCGCCGGAAGGCGCGGACGTCGGCCTCCTGTCGTTCCAAGTAGCTGGCGTAGCGTGCCTCGGTCTCGATCTGCTCCCCGATCTCCCGCGGCAGCGTGCCGAGCTCCGGCCAGATCCGGGCGAGCGCCGTCAGATCGAATTCCGGATGGGCCAGGAGGTCGAAGGCGCTGCGACGGCGACCGTCGCGTTTGACCGCCACGCCTCGTCGCGCGAGCGCGTCGGGCGTGGCGGCGCAGCCTTCGGCCAGCGCCCGCGCCGCCGTCAAGGCCGCGCTCTTCTCAGCGAAGTGCGCGGCACGCGCCTCGCCGACGCAACCGATCGCCAGCCCCGCCGGCGTCAGCCGCTGGTCCGCATTGTCGGCCCGGAGGTGCAGGCGGTACTCGGCGCGGCTGGTGAACATGCGGTAAGGCTCGGCCACGCCGCGGGTCACCAGGTCGTCGATCATGACCCCGATGTAGGCCTGGCTGCGGTCGAGCGAGAAGACATCGCCCCCGCCTGCCGAGAGGGCGGCGTTGAGGCCGGCGATCAGGCCCTGGGCCGCCGCCTCCTCGTAGCCCGTCGTGCCGTTGATCTGCCCGGCGAGGAAGAGGCCGGGCAGGCGCAGGGCCTCCAGACTCGGCTTGAGTTCACGGGGATCGACGTGGTCGTACTCGATGGCGTAGCCCGGCCGCAGCATCTTCGCACCGCCGAGTCCCGGGATGGTCTTCAGCAGCGCCCGCTGCACCTCCTCGGGCAGGGAGGTCGAGATGCCGTTAGGATAGACCGTCGGATCGTCAAGACCCTCCGGCTCCAGGAAGATCTGGTGCCGCTCGCGCTCGGCGAAGCGCACGACCTTGTCCTCGATCGAGGGGCAGTAGCGCGGCCCGGCGGACTCGATCTGCCCTGAATACATCGGCGATCGCTCCAGGTTGTCCCGGATCAGGGCGTGCCCCTCCGCCGAGGTGTAGGTGATGTGACAAGCCACCTGGGGAGTCCCGATCGCCGTGGTGAGGGTCGAGAAGGGCTCGGGCGGGTCATCGCCGGGCTGGACTTCCAGACCCTCCCAGTCGATGGTCCGACCGTCGAGCCGCGGCGGCGTTCCGGTCTTCAAACGCCCGAGACGGAAGCCGAGTCGGTCCAGAGTCGCCGAGAGGCCATGGCTCGGCGCCTCGCCGATCCGGCCTGCCGGCCAGCTCTTCTCGCCGAGATGGATCAGACCGCGCAGGAAAGTGCCCGTGGTCAGGACCACGGCCGTCGCCTTCAAGGTCCGGCCGTCGCCGATCACCACGCCACGACAGCGACCCTCGGAGTCCAGATACAGGTCCTCGACCGCGGCGCCCAGGATCTCCAGCCCCCGCTGCGCGCGGAGCAGCGCCTGCATGGCCTGGCGGTAGAGCTTTCGGTCGGCCTGGGCCCGGGGTCCCCGGACCGCCGGCCCCTTGCTCCGGTTGAGTACCCGGAACTGGATCCCGGCCCGGTCGATGGCCCGGCCCATGACTCCGTCGAGCGCATCGATCTCCCGCACCAGATGGCCCTTGCCCAGCCCCCCGATCGCCGGGTTGCAGGACATCACCCCGATGGTCTCCGGATCATGGGTCACGAGCAGGCTGCGGGCGCCAAGGCGCGCCGCCGCGGCCGCGGCCTCGCAGCCGGCGTGACCGCCGCCCACGACGATGACGTCGTAGTCTGAAGCAGGATTCTCGGACATGGCGCGACCTCTTAGGCCAGAACGCTGCGGCTGTCAAAGTCCGCCCGGCGCATCTCGATCATGGTCTCGGCCGGGGCCTGCCCTCCCGGATGTTTCACGTGAAACACCGGCCTACTTGCCGATGCAGAACTCCCGGAAGACCACGTCGAGAAGCTCCTCGACGCCGACCCGGCCGGTGATCCGTCCAAGCGCCCGCAGCGCCAGACGCAGGTCCTCGGCGCGCAGCTCCGGCAACGCCGCCTGCTCCGCCCGCCGCAGGGCCGCGACGCAAACGACCAGAGCCTCGCGATGGCGGAGCCGGGTCAGCAGCGGTGCGCCGCCGGCCAGGCCGAGCAGCGCCTCGGCCCGTTCCGCGAGGGCATCGAGCAGGGCCCCCAGGCCGTCTCCGGTCTTCGCCGAAACGGCGAAGACGGCCGTCGCCGCAAAACCGCTTCGCTCCGGCGGTGGCGCAAGGTCGAGCTTGTTGAAGACCACCAGGCTCTTCGCCGTCACCAGATCGGCGGTCTCCTTCTGCGCCGCCAGGTCCAAAGTCGCGTCGAAAACCACCAGACGCAGGTCCCCCGTCTCCGCCCTCCCCCGGGCGCGGGCCATCCCCTCCACCTCGACCTCGTCGCTGCCCTCCGCCTCCACCGCGCGCAGTCCGGCGGTGTCGGCGAGGGTGAGGGGATAGCCGCCGAGGTCGAGGTGCAGCTCGATCACGTCCCGGGTCGTGCCGGCCCGGTCCGAGACGATGGCCACGTCGCGGCGCGCGATGGCGTTGAGGAGACTCGACTTACCCACGTTGGGGGCGCCGAGGATCGTGACCGCCAGACCGTCGCGCAGACGCTCGCCGCGACGGTCGGCGGTCAGATAGGGTTCCATCTCGGTGCATAGCTCGGCCAGGTCCCGGGCTATAGCCGCCTCGAGACCGGCCGGCAGATCCTCTTCCGGAAAGTCGATCCAGGCTTCCAGCCGGGCCGCGATTTCGACCAGACGACGGCGCCAGTCCTCGACCACTCGGGAGAGACCCCCGCCGAGCTGGCCGAGGGCGACCCTTCTCTGGGCCTCGGTCTCGGCGTTGATCAGGTCGGCCAGGCCCTCGACCTCGGCCAGGTCGAGCTTCTGGTTGTCGAAGGCGCGCCGGGTGAACTCCCCCGGCTCGGCGACGCGAAGTCCGGGCAACACGGCCAGGGCACCCGCCGCTGCCGCGACCACCGCCCGGCCGCCGTGAAGCTGCAGCTCGGCCAGGTCCTCGCCGGTGAAGCTCGCCGGGCCGGGAAACCAGAGCACCAGGCCGCGGTCGATCGGCGTGCGGTCCCCGGGCCGGCGCAGCTCGACGAGGCGGGCCTGCCGCGGCGGCGGGAGCTGGCCATCGGAGAGCACCGCTAGCGCCTCGCCCGCCGCGGGACCGGAGATCCGGAAGACGGCGATGCCGCCCCGCCCCGGCGGAGTCGAAAGGGCGAAGATGGTGTCGGGACGCTCGGTCATCTCGCCTCGCCACTTGGACCCCGGAAGCGCCTCCGGCGAGCGGGGGAGGGGGCCGCCGGGGACCTAGGTCCCCGGCGGCGTCTCGTCTTCGGGCTGCAGCTGGAGGCGGCTCACCCGGCCGCCCTCGATCACGTGGGTCTGGAGGATCTCGTCGATGTCCTCGGTGCTGCGGTAGTGGTACCAGACGCCTTCCGGATAGATCACCATGGTCGGACCCAGCTCGCAGCGGTCCAGGCAGCCGGCGATGTTGACCCGCACGCCCGCCAGGCCCAGGGCCTTGGCCCGCGCCTTCATGTAGTTGCGCAGCGGCTCGGCGTCCTTCGCCTTGCAGCAGCCGCGGGGATGCCCCGCCGGTCGCTCGTTGGTGCAGCAGAAGACGTGCGTGCGATAATAGGGCGGCGGATCCTCCACCGCCTTGGCCGGGCCGTCGGTCATGTCTGCTCCTTGTCGCTCTTCTTGGCACCCGCCGCGGCGCCGGTCGCCGCGCTGGTCATCTGCTGCCACATGGCCTTCTGCAGGCGCTCCCAGCCCTCCATCGAACTCGGGAACCACTGCTTCATGAGGGTGTCGACGTCCATCGACTTGAGGCGGGCCAGGGTCTGTTTCTCCAGCTCCGTCATCACGGCCTCCTGCAGCTGCGTGACGTCCGGCAGCCCGACGAAGCGCCGGGCCTCCTCCGGCGTGCAGTCGATGTCGATACGGATCTTCATCGGATCAAATCCTTACGGACTTTGCGGTTGAGGCGACCGCCTCCCCAGCCTCATATAGGGATCAGAGACACTAGCCGCGCGCCCGGCTCCAAAGCAACGCCCCAAAGCCCGATCAAAGCGAGGAAGCCCCCCTTCCATGGCCGAGACCATCTCTCCCCCGCAGAACCGACTCTCCGGCGAGACCAGCCCCTATCTCCTGCAGCACGGCGACAACCCGGTCGCCTGGTACGCCTGGGGCGACGACGCCCTGGCAACTGCCAAGAAAGAGAACAAGCCGATCCTGCTCTCGGTCGGCTACGCCGCCTGCCACTGGTGCCACGTCATGGCGCACGAGAGCTTCGAGAACCCGGAGATCGCGGCGGTGATGAACCGCCTCTTCGTCAACATCAAGGTCGACCGGGAGGAGCGCCCGGATCTCGACGGCTTCTACCAGTCGGCACTGGCGCTGCTCGGCGAACAAGGTGGATGGCCGCTAACCATGTTCCTCACCCCAGGGGGCGAGCCCTTCTGGGGCGGTACCTACTTCCCGCCGGAGCCGCGCTACGGCCGGCCCGGCTTCCCGGAGGTCCTGGAGCGGATCGCCGAGCTCTACGCCAAGGAACAGGACAAGATCACTGCAAACGTCACCGCGCTACGCGACGGTCTGGCCAAGCTGTCGCAGAACCTGCGCGGCGAGGGAGTGACTCTCGAACTGACGGACCAGATCGCCCAGCGCCTGCTCCGCGAGGTCGATCCTCTCGAAGGCGGCATCGGCCAGGCGCCCAAGTTCCCGCAGCCGACGATCCTCAAGCTGCTGTGGCGGGCATGGAAGCGCAGCGGCGCCGAACCCTACCGGGACGCCGTGCTGCTGACCCTGACCAAGATGTGCCAGGGCGGGATCTACGACCACCTGGGCGGCGGCTTCGCCCGCTACTCCGTCGACCAGAAGTGGCTGGTGCCGCACTTCGAGAAGATGCTCTACGACAACGCCCAGATGATCGACCTGATGACCTGGGCCTGGCAGGAGACCGGTGCCCTGCTGTTCGAGCAGCGGGCGCGCGAGACCATCGGCTGGGTGCTCAGCGAGATGATCGCCCGGGAATCGGGCGCGCCGGACGCGCGCCGGGTCGACGGCTTCGCCAGTACCCTGGACGCCGACAGCGAAGGCGAGGAGGGCCGCTACTACGTCTGGACCGAGGCCGAGATCGACGCTGTGCTGGGCCAGGCCGCGGGCGCCTTCAAGGCCGCCTACGACGTCACGCCGGAAGGCAACTGGGAGGGCAAGACCATCCTCAACCGCTCCCACGAGCCGCACTTCGGATCGCCCGAGACGGAGGCGCAGTTGGCGCGTACCCGCGACAAGCTGCTGGAGGTCCGCGAGCAGCGGGTCCGGCCCGGCTGGGACGACAAGGTGCTGGCCGACTGGAACGGTCTGATGATCGCCGCGCTGACGCGGGCCAGCCTCGCCTTCGCCGAACCGGAGTGGCTGGAGGCGGCGCGCGACGCCTTCGACTTCGTCGCCACCTGCATGACCGAGGACGGCCGTCTGCGCCACGCCTGGCGGCACGGTGTCCTGAAGCACCCGGCCAGCGTCGACGACTACGCCAACATGATCGAGGCGGCGCTGGCGCTCTTCGAAGCCGAGGGCGATCGGCGCCATCTGGCCCAGGCCGAGGCTTGGCAAGCGATCCTCGATCAGCACTACTGGGACGAGGACCAGGGCGGCTACTTCTTCAGCGCCGCCGACACCCGCGACCTGCCGCACAGGACCAAGAGCGTCTACGACAACGCGGTCCCCGCCGGCAACGGCGTGCTGGTCGGGGCCCTGACCCGGCTCTATCACCTCACCGGAAACGACTCCTACCGCCGCCGGGCCGCCGATCTGGTCGCCGCCTTCGCCGGCGAACTGGGCCGCAACTTCTTCCCCCTGGCGAGCTTCCTCAACGGCAACGAGCTTCTGCTCTCGCCGTTGCAGATCGTCATCATCGGCCTGCCCGGCGCCGAGGACCTGCAGCGCCTGCGCCGAATCGTGCAGGCCCGCTGCCTGCCGAACCTGATCCTTCAGGTCCTGGCGCCCGGCGACCGCCTGCCCGAAAACCATCCCGCCGCCGGCAAGGCGGCGGTGGACGGACGCGCGACCGCCTTCGTCTGCCAGGGCATGACCTGTTCCCTGCCGATCACCGACCCCGACGAGCTGCACCGCGCCCTAGGCAGCAGCGGCGTCGACTGATGCCGAGGGCAACCTTCGAGAGTCCGCTGGGACGGCTGAGAGTGGTCGAGGCCGAAGGGCGGATCACCCGGCTGCATTGGCGGGACGGAGATGAGACAGATGAGGCAGAGGTGACCGACGACGCCGAGCCGGGCCCAATGCTCGCCGAGGCCGCCCGACAGCTCGCCGACTACTTCGCCGGTGCGCGCCGGGACTTCGACCTGCCGCTGGCGCCGGCCGGCTCGGATTTCCAGCGGCGCGTCTGGCGAGAGATGATCCGGATTCCCTACGGCGAGGTCCTGACCTATGGCGAGATGGCGGCACGCAGCGGCGGCGTAGCCCGCGCCGTCGGCGGCGCCTGCGGCGCCAACCCGATTCCCGTCATCATTCCCTGCCACCGGGTGATCTCCGGCGAAGGGCTCGGCGGCTACTCGGGCCAGGGCGGGCTCACCACCAAGCGCCGGCTCCTGATCCTCGAAGGCGCCCTGGCACCGGAGCTGCCCTTCTAGATCAAACGATCGTTCCAAGACTGACGGCTGGCAAGCCGGCGGCTCGCACGATAAGCTTGCGGCCCGCCGGCAGCGCGCTGAGACCGGCGGCAAGAGGAGGAGAACCGCAACCATGCCCGACATCACGATCACTGGCCCGGACGGCGATTTCGGGGCCTATCTCGCGCTGCCTGCGAGCACACCTGCGCCCGGTCTTCTGGTCATCCAGGAGATATTCGGCGTCAACAAGGTCATGCGCGACATCTGCGACGGCCTCGCCGCCCAAGGCTACACCGCCTGCTGTCCGGACCTCTTCTGGCGCATCGAGCCGGGCATCCAGATCACCGACCAGAGCGAGGCCGAGTGGCAGCAGGCCTTCGGGCTGTTCCAGGCCTTCGACGTCGACAAAGGGGTCGAGGACCTGATCACCACCTTGGCCCGGCTGCGCGGACACGAGGCCTGCAGCGGCAAGGTCGGCTCCGTCGGCTACTGCCTCGGCGGAAAGCTCGCTTACCTCTTGGGGGCCCGCTCCGATGCCGATTGCAACGTCAGCTACTACGGCGTCGGACTCGACGAGCTGCTGGACGAGGCACCGCGGATCAGCCGGCCGATCCTGCTCCACGTCGCGGCCAAGGACCAGTTCGTGCCGCCCGAGGCGCAGCAGAAGATCCAGTCGGGCCTGGCCGGCCATTCCCAGGTCACCCTGCACGTCTACGAAGAGCAGGATCACGCCTTCGCCCGCGAGGGCGGCGCCCACTACGACGCCGCGGCCGCCCAGCTCGCCAACGCCCGTACGTCCGACTTCTTCAAGGAGCACCTGAACCGATGAGCAAAGCCGTCCGCATCCACGCCCCCGGTGGACCCGACAACCTGCGCTATGACGACGTCGAGGTCGGCGACCCCGGGCCGGGGGAGGTCCGCCTCCGCCAGACCGCGATCGGGCTCAACTACATCGACGTCTACCATCGGACCGGCCTCTATCCCTTGGGCGACCTCCCGCACGCCATCGGCATGGAGGCCGCCGGCGTGGTCGACGCGCTGGGCGCCGGCGTCACCGGCCTCAAGGTCGGCGACCGCGTCGCCTATGCTGCACCGCCGGTCGGCGCCTACGCCGAGGTCCGTCTGATGCCGGCGGACCGGGTGGTGATCCTGCCCGACGCGATCAGTGACGAAACCGGCGCGGCCATGATGATGCAGGGCATGACGGTGGAATACCTGATCCGCCGGACCTATCGGGTAAAGGCCGGCGAGACCGTGCTGCTGCACGCGGCTGCGGGCGGCATCGGCCTGATCGCCTGTCAATGGCTCAAGCATCTGGGAGCCACCGTGATCGGCACCGTGGGCTCGCCGGAGAAGGCGGAACTGGCCCGGGCCCACGGTTGCGACCACCCGGTCAACTATCGAGAGGAGAGCTTCGTCGAGCGGGTCAAGGAGGTCACAGGCGGCCAGGGCGTGCCCGTGGTCTACGACTCCATCGGCAAGGACACCTGGGACGACTCCCTGGACTGCCTGCGGCCGATGGGCCTGATGGTGACCTTCGGCAATGCCTCGGGTCCGGTGCCGCCGATCAACCTGGGCGTCCTGGGCCAGAAGGGCTCGCTCTACGTGACCCGGCCGACCCTGATGACCTACACCGCCAAGCGGGAGGATCTCGAGGCCAGCGCCCAGGCGCTTTTCGAGGTCGTCCTGTCCGGCGCGGTCAAGATCGAGGTCCACCAGACCTACCCCCTGGCCGAGACCGCCCAGGCCCATCGCGACCTGGAGGGCCGCAAGACCACCGGATCGACGATCCTGCTGCCCTGAGCCGGATCGCTCGGCCCGAGCCGAAGCCATCCGAGCGGGGATGTTTTTCCGTCTCGACAGGCTGGACCCTGATCGCTTCACACACTGCGGTTGTGAGGCGATCGGGCTCCCGGCCCGGGAGAGCACGATTCAGACACGAGGCCGATTCGGCCTCATGCCATCGTGCTCTGGCGGCAGTTAAGAGGTATTCAACCGATCTGGGCATAAACTTCCGACGACCCGGAACATGGCGGCAACACACTCCCGAGGTTCTCGAAAAGCGATGCGCAAGACCGACAGCCTTCGGCAGCAGAACGCGGCTATCCTTGAGGTCGTGACGGAGTTCCGCGGCCTTCTCGATCCCGACCAGGTGGTCGACAACATTCCCGACATCATGGGGGTGATGATCGGTCTCTCCGGCAAACTCAAGGCCCACCTCGCCAAGGGGGGCAAGGAGATCTACCCGGTGCTGCTGGCCTGCGGCGATCCGAAGCTGGCAGAGGTGGCGGCCAGCTTCCAGAGCGAGATGGACGGCCTCTCTACGGCCTTCGAAACCTACATGGATACCTGGCGCTCGATCCTGGCCATCGAGGACGATCCGGACGGCTTCATCAGGGCCAGCGAGGAGATCCTCGACGCCCTGACCCATTGGATCAACCGGGAGAACCGCGAGCTCTACACGCTCGCCGACCGGCTCTAGATAAGGATCCGCCCCGCGCTACTGGTTCATCGAGTCGAAGAACTCGCCGTTGTTCTTCGTGCTCTTCAGCTTGTCGACCAGGAACTCGATGGAATCGGTCACGCCCATCGGCATCAGGATGCGGCGCAGGACCCACATCTTCGACAGCGTGCCGCGGTCGACCAGCAGCTCCTCCTTGCGGGTGCCGGACTTGCCGATATCGATGGCCGGGAAGGTGCGCTTGTCGGCCAGCTTGCGGTCGAGCACGATTTCCGAGTTACCCGTGCCCTTGAACTCTTCGAAGATGACCTCGTCCATGCGGCTGCCGGTGTCGATCAGCGCGGTGGCGATGATGGTCAGCGAGCCGCCTTCCTCGATGTTGCGGGCGGCGCCGAAGAAGCGCTTGGGCCGCTGCAGGGCGTTGGCGTCGACGCCACCGGTCAGCACCTTGCCCGAACTCGGCACCACGGTGTTGTAGGCACGCGCAAGTCGGGTGATCGAGTCCAGCAGGATCACCACGTCGCGCTTGTGCTCGACCAAGCGCTTGGCCTTCTCGATCACCATCTCGGCCACCGCGACGTGGCGGGAGGCCGGCTCGTCGAAGGTCGAGCTGACGACCTCGCCCTTGACCGAGCGTGCCATGTCGGTGACCTCCTCCGGCCGCTCGTCGATCAGCAGCACCAGGAGATAGACCTCGGGATGGTTGGCGGCGATGGAATGGGCGATGTTCTGCAGGATCATCGTCTTGCCGGTGCGCGGCGGCGCCACGATCAAGGCGCGCTGGCCCTTGCCCAGGGGCGCCGTCAGGTCGATCACCCGGGAGGTCAGATCCTTGCTGTCCGTGTTCTCGACCTCGAGGCTGAGCTTGTCCTCGGGATAGAGTGGGGTCAGGTTGTCGAAGTTGATCCGGTGGCGCGCCTTCTCGACCGGGTCGAAGTTGATCGAGTTGATCTTCAACAGCGCGAAGTAGCGCTCGCCGTCCTTGGGCGAGCGGATCTGTCCCTCCACGGTATCGCCGGTGCGCAGGCCGAAGCGCCGGACTTGGCTGGGGCTGACGTAGATGTCGTCCGGGCCGGGCAGATAGTTGGCCTCCGGCGAGCGTAGGAACCCGAAGCCGTCCTGCAAGACCTCCAGGACGCCGGAGCCATAGATTGCGACCTCGTTCTCGGCCAACTGCTTGAGGATCGCGAACATCATGTCCTGCTTGCGCAGGTTGCTCGCGTTCTCGATGTTGAGTTCCTCGGCGTAGTCCAGGAGGTCGGCGGGGCTCTTCGATTTCAGCTCTTGCAGGTTCATTGTGGTGACCGCTGTCGCAAATGGGCGCCTGATAGTTCAGCAGCCGTCGCAGCGACGACTGCTTCGGGACCGATCCGCCGTTCCGAAACGGGAACCCACAGCCGTGGCAGCCGAACGGGAACGCGGGACTTTGTCTCTGGGATTGGCCGTTTTTCAGCCAGATAGACTGTTATTTCTACCAAATAACTATGGGCCCCTCCGAAGTCAAGTGACCATCGGGTGATCTGTCAAAACGGCTGCACGATGACGAGGACGACGATGAAGATCATAAGCAGGGTCGGCACCTCGTTCATGAAGCGGTAGAATCTGTCCGCGTGCGGGTTCTCGTCCCGTTCGAACTGCCGGCGCCAGCGCGCATAGCCGGCGTGGACCAGCTGCATCCCGATCAGGAGCGCGAACTTGGCCAGCATCCAGCCCTGGTTCCAGGCGCCCAGGTGCGCCACCAGCATCAGCCCGAAGAGCCAGGATGCGATCATCGCCGGGTTCACGATCGCGCGCAGGAGACGCCGCTCCATCACCTTGAAGGTCTCCGACTGGACCGATCCCGGCTCCGCCGCGCAGTGGTAGACGAAGAGCCGCGGCAGATAGAGCATCCCCGCCATCCAGGCGATCACGCTGATGACATGCAGCGCCTTGATCCAGAGATAGGCCGCGCCGAGAAATCCTTCCATTCCCACTTCGCTCCCCCTGCCTCGATCCTCGTCTTCCACCGGTCCCGTTCAGGATCATGACCCCGCCGCCGCACGGCAGGCGCAGCGACCGAACGCCGCCGGGCAGAGCGGGCTGCCCTCGACCGGCGCCGTGGCCGCATCCTTGTCGGCCAGCGCACGGCAGACGAGACCCGCGAGACCCGCGACGAAGGACGCGCCAGCACCAACCGTCGGAACCCTGATGTAGAAGGGCACCGCGGCCTCCTCGGCCAGTTCCCGATACTCGATGTCGAGCTCGACCAAGGTCTCGGAATGCTCCGAGACGAAGGCGATCGGCACCAGAACCACGCCGACGCCCTCCTCACCGGCCCGGCGGATCTCGTCCTCCGTCGCCGGCCCGATCCACTCGAGGGGGCCGACGCGGCTCTGATAGCAGACCAGCCAGTCCAGCCTCTGGGCCCGCTCGCCGAGCGCGGCGACGACCGCGGCGGTCGACTGCTCGACCTGCCACTGATAGGGATCGCCTCCGTCGACGATTTTCTTCGGCAGGCCGTGGGCGGAGAAAAGGACGCGGGTGCGAGACGCCTTGGACGCCGCCTCGTCGAGCGCCTTGGCCAGCAGCGCCGCCGACTCGGCGACGAAGCCGGAGTCCCTCGGATAGCAGCAGAGCACGCGGGTCGGCGCCCGCAAGCCGGCGGCCCTGGCGGCGCGTAGCCAGTCCTTGGTCGAGGATCCGGTCGTGGTGGTCGAGAACTGCGGATAGAGCGGCAGCAGCAGAACCCGGTCCGGCCCGAAGTCACGGACCGCCCGGGCCGTGGCATCGCTCATCGGATGCCAGTAGCGCATGGCGATGAAGACCTTGACCGTGTCCGCGCCGCCGCCTTCGCCGAGGGCCTTTTCCAGAGCCGCGGCCTGGGCCTCGGTGTTCGGCAGCAGCGGCGAGCCGCCGCCGAGGTTGTCGTAGATCGCCCGCGCGATCGGCGCGCGGCGGCGCGAGATCAGCTGCGCCAGCAGCCAGCGAAACGGCTGCGGCAGGCCGATGATCGCCGGATCGTTGAAGAGATTGAACAGGAAGGGCCGAACCGCCTCGGGCCGATCGGGCCCGCCAAGATTGAACAGCACCACCGCGGTCTTGGTCATCGTCGATCCCTTCCGGAGGATCGCCCTGGAACTCTAGGCTTGGGTGCCGCGAACCCGGGCGACCAGTTCGGCGACATGCTCGGGCGGAGTCTCGGGCAGGACGCCGTGACCCAGGTTGAAGACCAGCCGCCGCGGCCCGAGGGCTTCCAGGATCGCGTCGACCCCCCGAGTCAGCACGCTACCGCCGACCAAGAGCTTTACGGGGTCCAGATTGCCCTGGACCACGGCCTTCGGCTGCAGCCGCTCGGCCGCCCAGCCCAGCGGCAGGGTCGTGTCCAGGCCGAGCGCGTCGAAATCGCCGCCTTCGGCAAAGGCGGCGTAGGTGAGGCCGGCGCCGCGGGGAAAGGCGATGACGGGCACCTCGGGACAATCGGCCCCGACCCGGCGGGCGATCTCGGCCATAGGCGCCAGGCTCCACGCCTTGAGTTCCGGCTCCGGCAGCACGCCGGCCCAGGAATCGAAGATCTGCACGGTCTCCGCCCCGGCGCGGACCTGGGCGACCAGATGCCGCGCAACCGCCTCGACCAGTAGGTCCAGCAGCCGCGCGAAGGCTTCCGGCTGGCCATAGGCGAAGCGCTTCAGACGAGAAAAGTCGCGGCTGGTCTGGCCCTCGATCATGTAGCTGGCCAGAGTCCAGGGGGCGCCGGCGAAGCCGATCAGTGCCTTGCCGGCGGGCAGTTCGGCCGCGACAGTCTCCAGGGTCTCGTAGACGGCGGCAAGCCGCGGCTCCAGATCGTCGGCCGACAGCCCCGTCAGATCCTCCGGCTTCCGGATCGGCTCCAGCCGGGGGCCCTTGCCCTCCTCGAACCAGACCTTCTGTCCCAGCGCCAGCGGCACGACCAGGATGTCGGAGAAGACGATGGCGGCGTCCAGGTCGAAGCGCCGCAGCGGCTGCAGGGTCGCCTCGGCGGCCAGATCGGGCCGAAAGCAGAAGTCGATGAAGTCCTTGGCTTTGGCCCGCACCTCACGATACTCCGGCAGATAGCGCCCGGCCTGCCGCATCAGCCAGATCGGCAGGCGCTCGGCCGGCTGCCCTTTGAGACTCTGCAGAAGGGGCTTGTCTTCGGTTCGGGCAGGGGCGTTATCCACGGTTCGCGCTCTCCGGATGGCAATTACACTTCAAGAT
>JAKSBE010000122.1 GCA_022361275.1 Kiloniellales bacterium | reverse complement strand
TGAGGGCATCTGCCACGTGGTGCTGCCGCAGCAGGGCTACCTGAAGCCCGGGATGCTGGTGGTCGGCGGCGACAGCCATTCGCCGACCGGCGGCGCCTTCGGCTGCTACATGTTCGGCATCGGCGCGACCGAGATGGCCGGGGTGCTGGTGACCGGCGAGATCTGGCTCAAGGTGCCCGAGACCGTCCTGATCGAATGGACCGGCCGCCTGTCGCCGGGGGTGGTCGCCAAGGACGTCATGCTGTTCCTCTGCACGCGGCTGGGCATGGACGGCGGCGGCTACCAGGCGGTGCAGTACGCCGGCGCGGCCATCGGCGCGCTGTCGATGCAGGAGCGCATGACGCTGTGCAACATGGCCGCCGAGCTGGGCGGGCAGACCGGGCTGATCGCGCCCGACGCGACGACGGCCGCCTGGCTGGCGGACATCGGCGCGGACCCCGGCGAGATCGACCTCTGGCAGGGCGATCCGGAGGCGGCGGTCGCCGCGCGCCACGTCTTCGACGCCGCCGCGCTGACGCCCCAGGTCGCGGCGCCGCACAGCCCGGCCCTGGCCGCGCCGGTCGCCGACTTCGCCGCGGTCCGGCCGCAGGTCGCCTACATCGGCGCCTGCACCGGGGCCAAGCTGGACGACCTGCGCATGGCCGCCGAGGTGCTGCGCGGGCGCAAGGTGGCGCCGGGGGTCGAGCTGCTGGTGGCGCCGGCCTCGCTGCGGGACCAGGAGGCGGCCGCAGCCGAGGGCAGCCTGGCGGCCCTGGTCGAGGCCGGGGCCAGGCTGCTGCCCAACGCCTGCGGGATCTGCGCCGGCTACGGCGACGCCCGGCTGGGCGAGGGGGTGGTCTGCATCTCCTCGACCGCGCGCAACTTCAAGGGCCGCATGGGCGCGCCCTCCTCGCAGGTCTACCTCGCCTCGCCCTACAGCGTGGCCGCGGCGGCGGTCGCCGGGCGCATCCTCGACCCGCGCGAGATCCTTGCCGAGCGAGGGGCGGAAGGCAAAGAAACATGACCGGCGAGGGCGGCAAGGCCTGGGTCTACGGCGACGACGTCGACACCGACGCCCTGGCGCCGGGCGCCTACATGAAGGCGCCGATCGAGGTGCTGGCGGCGCACTGCCTGGAGGCCGTCGACCCCGGCTTCGCCGCCGGCGTGCGGCCCGGCGACGTGGTGGTCGGCGGGCGCAACTTCGGCCTCGGCTCCTCGCGCGAGCAGGCGGCCCAGGCCCTGCGCCACCTGGGCGTGGCGGCGGTGGTCGCCGAGTCCTTCGCCGGCCTGTTCCATCGCAACGCCCTGAACCTCGGCCTGGCGGTGCTGGTCTGCCCCGAGGCGCGGACGATCCGCTTCGGCGCGCGGCTGCGGGTCGACCCGGCGGCCGGGCGGATCGAGAACCTGACCACCGGCGCGCGCCTCGCCTGCGAGCCGATCCCAGGCTTCCTGATGGAGATGCTGCGGGACGGCGGCCTGGTGCCGCACCTGGAAAAGAGACTTCGAGCCCAGCGGAAGGACGCGTGCCCATGACCGATACCCCCCCGCCGCAGGGCCGCCTGCGAGAGCGCCTGCGCGACCGTCTTGGGGCGCGCAGGATCCTGATCGCCCCGGGCGTCTACGACGGCCTCTCCGCCCTGCTGGCCGAGCAGGCCGGCGCCGAGGCGGTCTACCTGTCCGGTGCCAGCATCGCCTACACCCGCTTCGGCCGGCCCGACATCGGCCTGGTCGACATGACCGAGGTCGCCGAGACCCTGGCCGCGATCCGCGAGCGCGTGGCCTGCCCGATCGTGGTCGACGCCGACACCGGCTTCGGCAACGCGCTCAACGTCCGGCGCACGGTCCGGACCTTCGAGCGCGCCGGCGCCGACGCGATCCAGATCGAGGACCAGACCCTGCCCAAGCGCTGCGGCCACCTGGCCGGCAAGGGCCTGGTCGGCACCGACGAGATGCTCGGCAAGATCAAGGCGGCGCAGGACGCCCGGCGCAGCGCGGACACCCTGATCATCGCGCGCAGCGACGCCGTCGCGGTCGAGGGGCTGGACGCGGCCCTGGTCCGCGCCGCCGCCTATGCCGAGGCCGGCGCCGACGTGGTCTTCGTCGAGGCGCCGCGCAGCCGCGAGGACATGGAGCGGATCGTCGCCGCGCTGGGCGCGCGCGTGCCGCTGATGGCCAACATGGTCGAGGGCGGCAAGACCCCGCCGCTGACCGCGGCCGAGCTGGAGGACCTGGGCTTCGACCTGGTGATCTTCCCGGGCGGCCTGGTCCGGGCCTTCGTGGCCATGGCCCGGGACTACTTCGGCGCCCTGCTGGCCAACGGCAGCAACCAGCCCTTCCGCGACCGCATGGTCGACTTTTCGGAGCTCAACGCGGCGATCGGCACGCCGGAGATGGTCGCGCTCGGCCAAGCCTACGACGCCGAGACCATCCGAGGGCAGGCGATCCGCGTGGACCGGTCCGGGGGGGAGGCATGATCGACCCCGTCACCCTGGCGGTCCTGAAGGGCCGCCTGGAGCAGATCGCCGACGAGATGGACGCGACCCTGTTCCGCAGCGCCTTCAACCCGATCATCGCCGAGGCCCACGACGCCTCGCACGGGCTGTACCACGCCGAGACCGGCGAGACCCTGGTCCAGGGCAAGTCGGGCCTGCCGGTCTTCGTCGGCGCGATGTCCTTCGCGGTCAGGGCGGTGATCGACAAGGTCGCGCGGGAGGCCGGGCCGGGCGAGGGGCCGGCGGAGGGAGACGTCTACATCTTCAACGACCCCTACGACGGCGGCACCCACCTCTCGGACTTCAAGCTGGTCCGGCCCTTCTTCCGCGACGGCAAGGTCTACTGCTACCTGGCCTCGGTCGGCCACTGGCACGACGTCGGCGGCAACGTGCCGGGCAACTACAACCCCGTCGCCACCGAGTGCTTCCAGGAAGGCATGCTGATCCCGCCGGTGAAGCTCTTCGACAAGGGCGAGCTGCGGCAGGACATCGTCGAGATCCTCAAGGCCAACTCGCGCCTGCCCGGCAGCCTCTACGGCGACCTCAACGGCCAGATCAACGCCCTGGCGCTGGGCGTCCAGCGCCTGGGCGCGCTGCTCGACGACTACGGCGACGAGGTGGTCGCCGAGGCCCTGGCCGAGCTGAAGGCGCGCGCCGCCAAGCTGATGCGCGCCCACATCGCCGAGCTGCCCCGGGGCAGGGTCTCGGCCGAGGATTTCCTCGACAACGACGGCATCGTGGACGCGCCGCTGAAGATCGCCCTCGACCTGACCATCGACGAGGACGGCATGGTGCTCGACTTCTCGCGCTCCGCGCCGGCCTGCGCCGGGCCGGTCAACATCGCCCGCTCGACCGCGATCGCCTCCTGCTACGTCGCGCTCAAGCACCTCTTCCCCGACGTGCCGGCCAACGCCGGGGTGCTGGCGCCGATCCGCTTCGTCATCCCCGAGGGCACGCTCTTGAGCGTCACCGCGCCCAAGCCGGTCGGCGGCTACACCGAGACCATCCTCAGGGTCATCGACGTGGTGTTCTGCGCAATGGCCCAGGTCGCGCCGGAGCGGGTCAACGGCTGCGCCTACGGCACCATCAACGCCCTGTCGATCGCCGGGCACCGCGCCGACGGGCGGCGCTGGGTCATGTTCTCCTTCTTCGGCGGCGGCCACGGCGGCCATCCCGAGGGCGACGGCCTGAACCACGGCAACGCGCCGATCTCGACCGC
>JAKSBE010000391.1 GCA_022361275.1 Kiloniellales bacterium | reverse complement strand
TGATCCTGGTCAAGGGCGCGGTGCCCGGCTCCGAGGGCGGCTGGGTCCTGGTGCGTGATGCCGTGAAGCGGGCGCTCCCCGAGGGCGTGCCGTTTCCCGCCGGGGTCAAGGAGAGCGCCGCGCCGGCCGCGGAGGAGGCTACGGCAGAGGAGGGGGCCACCGAGGCGACCCCCACCGAGGCGACCCTGGCCGACGAGGGTGAAGCGAAGAAGGACGACTGAAGATGAAGTGCCCGGTCACGACCCTCGAGAACAAGGCCAGCGGCGAGATCGAACTGAGCGATTCGATCTTCGGCGTGGAGGTGCGCAAGGACATCCTCGCGCGGGCGGTGAACTGGCAGCTCGCCAAGCGCCGCGCCGGCACCCAGAAGGTCAAGGGCCGCAGCGAGGTCTCCGGCGCGGTCAAGAAGATGTACCGCCAGAAGGGCACCGGCCGCGCCCGCCACTCCAGCAGCAAGGCGCCGATCTTCCGGGGCGGCGGCGTGGCCCATGGGCCGCAGCCGCGCTCCCACGCCCACGACCTGCCGAAGCGGCTGCGCAAGCTGGCGCTGAAGTGCGCCCTCTCGGCCAAGGCCAAGGACGGCAAGCTCTTCGTGGTCGACGCGGCCGCGGTCGAGACTCCGAAGACCAAGGACCTGGCCGGCAAGCTGGACAATCTGGGCTGGTCCTCGGCTCTGCTGATCGAGGGCGAGTCCTTCGATGCCAACTTCGCGCTGGCGGCGCGGAACATCCAGGGCTTCGACCTGCTGCTGCAGGAGGGCGCGAACGTCTACGACATCCTGCGGCGCGACACCCTGGTGCTGACCAAGAACGCAGTCGAGGCGCTGGAGGCACGCTTGAAATGAGCAGGGCACGCAAACGCGAGAAGCAGACGCTGAAGCTGTCGGAAGAGCGCATGTACGACGTGATCCGGCGCCCCCTGGTGACCGAGAAGTCGACCATGGCTTCGGAGCACAACCAGGTCGCCTTCCAGGTGTCGATGGACGCCTCGAAGCCGGAGATCAAGGCTGCGGTCGAAGGCCTCTTCAAGGTCAAGGTCAAGGCGGTCAACACCAGCCGGCAGAAGGGCAAGGTCAAGCGCTTCCGCGGCCATCTGGGCAAGCGTCCGGACACCAAGAAGGCCTACGTGACCCTGGAAGCGGGGCACAGCATCGACGTGACCACGGGAATCTGACGCCATGGCACTCAAGACCCACGATCCCATTACACCCGGCCGCCGCGGACTGGTCCTGGTCAACCGCTCGGAGCTCTGGAAGGGTAAGCCCGAGAAGAGCCTGACCGAGGGGCTGACCGGCAAGGGCGGGCGCAACAACAGCGGCCGGACGACGGCGCGCCGCCAGGGCGGCGGCCACAAGCGCCGCTACCGGATCATCGATTTCAAGCGTCGCAAGTTCGACGTGCCGGCCAAGGTCGAGCGCCTGGAGTATGACCCCAACCGCACCGCCTTCATCGCGCTGCTGCGCTACGAAGACGGCGAGAAGGGCTACATCCTGGCGCCGCAGCGGCTCAAGGTCGGCGACACGGTGGTCGCGGGCGAGCGGACCGACGTCAAGCCGGGCAACGCCATGCCCCTGCGCTCGATCCCGATCGGCACCATCGTGCACAACGTCGAGCTGAAGGCCGGCCGCGGCGGCCAACTGGCGCGGGCCGCCGGGACCTACGTCCAGCTGGTCGGCCGCGACGCGGGCTACGCCCTGATGAAGCTGAGCTCCGGCGAGGTGCGGATGGTACGCGCCGAGTGCATGGCGACCATCGGCGCGGTCTCCAACCCGGACCAGGGCAACATCAAGCTCGGCAAGGCGGGACGCAAGCGCTGGCTGGGCAAGCGCCCGGAAGTGCGCGGCGTCGCGATGAACCCGATCGATCATCCCCACGGCGGCGGCGAGGGCCGCACCTCGGGCGGCCGCCATCCGGTGACCCCCTGGGGCAAGCCGACCAAGGGGGCCAAGACCCGACGCAACAAGAAGACCGACTCGCTGATCGTGCGGCGTCGGCACCGCAAGAAGTAAAGGAGGGCGGACGTGGCTCGCTCTGTTTGGAAAGGTCCCTTCGTCGACGGCTATCTGCTGAAGAAGGCCGAAGCGTCGAGGGCCTCCGGCCGCAACGAGATCATCAAGACCTGGTCGCGTCGTTCGACGATCATGCCGCAGTTCGTCGGCCTGACCTTCGGGGTCTACAACGGCCACAAGTTCCTGCCGGTCCTGGTGACCGAGAACATGATCGGCCACAAGTTCGGCGAATTCGCGCCGACCCGGACCTTCCACGGTCACGCGGCGGACAAGAAGGCGAGGCGGGGTTAGAGGCATGGGCAAGAAGGCTAGAGAGCGCGCGCTTGCCGACAACGAGGCCGGGGCGATGCTGCGCAACCTGCGCACCAGCCCGCAGAAGCTGAACCTCGTTCTGGCGACCATCCGGGGCAAGAGCGCCGAAGCGGCATTGACCGAGCTCGCCTTCTCGAAGCGGCGCATCGCCCGCGACGTCAGGAAGGTGCTGCAGTCGGCGATCGCCAACGCCGAGAACAATCACCAGCTGGACGTGGACCGGCTCTACGTCGCCGAGGCCAGTGCCGGCAAGTCTTTGACGATGAAGCGCTTCCGGGCCCGTGCCCGAGGCCGTGTCGGGCGCATCGTGAAGCCCTGGAGCCATCTGCGCGTGGTCGTGCGCGAGCGCGAGGAGACGATCTAATGGGCCAGAAGGTCAACCCCATCGGGCTGCGGCTCGGCGTCAACCGGACCTGGGACTCCCGCTGGTTCGCCGACGGCGGCTACGCCAAGCTGCTGCACGAGGACCTGCAGCTGCGCAAGTACCTGCACAAGCGCCTGGCCCAGGCCGGCGTGGCGCGTGTCGTGATCGAGCGGCCGGCCAAGCGGGCCCGGATCACCATCCACACGGCCCGGCCGGGCGTGGTGATCGGCAAGAAGGGCGCGGACATTGAGAAGCTGCGCCGCGACCTGCAGCGGATGACCGGCGACGAGGTCCACCTGAACATCGTCGAGATCCGCAAGCCGGAGATCGACGCCCGCCTGGTCGCCGAGAACATCGCCCAGCAGCTGGAGCGCCGGGTCGCCTTCCGGCGGGCCATGAAGCGCTCGGTGCAGTCGGCCATGCGCCTCGGCGCCCTGGGTATCCGCGTGATGTGCGGCGGCCGCCTGGGCGGCGCCGAGATCGCCCGCTCCGAGACCTACCGCGAGGGCCGGGTGCCCCTGCACACCCTGAGGGCGGACATCGACTACGGCGAGGCCACGGCGCGCACGACCTACGGCACCTGCGGGGTCAAGGTCTGGGTCTTCAAGGGCGAGATCCTGGCCCACGACCCCATGGCCCAGGACAAGCGCGCCCAGGAAGTTCAGACCGCACGGTGACCTAGGCCGCCGGCTCGAGGAAAAAAGACGATGCTACAGCCCAAGAGAACCAAGTTCCGCAAGCAGCACAAGGGCCGGATCCATGGCCGGGCGTCCTCCGGCACCCTGGTCACCTTCGGTGCCTTCGGGCTCAAGGCGACCACACCGGGCCGGGTCTCCGCACGCCAGATCGAAGCCGCGCGGCGCACGATCACCCGGCGCATGAAGCGTGTCGGCAAGCTCTGGATCCGGATCTTCCCGGACGTGCCGGTCTCGCAGAAGCCCGCCGAGGTGCGGCAGGGCAAGGGCAAGGGCAACCCGGAGTGGTGGGCGGCCCGGGTCAAGCCCGGGCGCATCCTCTTCGAGCTGGACGGCGTGCCGCGCGACCTGGCCGAGGACGCCTTCGCCCTGGCCGCGGCCAAGCTGCCGGTCCAGACCCGCTTCGTGACCCGTCTGGGCGAGGGAGGCTGAGCGATGAAGGCCGAAGACGCGCGCGCCAAGACGCCGGACGAGCTCAAGGACGAGCTCGGCAAGCTCCACAAGGAGCAATTCAACCTGCGCTTCCAGCGGGCCAGCGGCCAGCTTGAGAACACCGCGCAGGTCCGCCAAGTGCGCCGCGACATCGCGCGCATCAAGACCATTCTGCGCGAAAAGCAGCAGGCTGCATCCTAGGGGATAACGAGTATGCCGCGCCGAGTTCTTCAAGGAGTGGTGGTCAGCGACAAGGCCGACAAGACCGTGACGGTCCTGGTCGAGCGCCGTCTGATGCACCCGATGTACAAGAAGTTCGTGAAACGCTCGAAGCGTTACCACGCCCACGACGAGGACAATCGCTGCAAGGTCGGCGACGTGGTCCGGATCGGCGAGTGCCGGCCGATCTCGAAGTCCAAGACCTGGGAAGTCCTGTCGGATTCGGCGGCAGCCGGGGCCTGAGGAAAGGGGGCGAAGCGATGATTCAGATGCAGTCACAGCTCGACGTCGCCGACAACTCCGGTGCCCGCCGCGTGCAGTGCATCAAGGTCCTCGGCGGCTCGAAGCGCAAGACCGCCGACGTCGGCGACGTGATCGTGGTCTCGGTGAAGGAGGCCATCCCGCGCGGCCGGGTGAAGAAGGGCGACGTGCATCGGGCGGTCATCGTGCGCACCGCCTACGACCTGCGGCGCGACGACGGCACGGTGATCCGCTTCGACCGCAACGCGGCCGTGCTGATCAACCAGCAGGGCGAGCCGATCGGCACCCGCATCTTCGGCCCTGTGACCCGGGAACTGCGCGCCAAGCGCTTCATGAAGATCATCTCCCTGGCGCCCGAGGTGCTGTGATGGCGAAGAAGATGAAGATCAAGAAGGGCGACAAGGTGGTGGTGATCACCGGTCGCAACCGGGGCAAGAGCGGCGAGGTGCTCCAGGTGCTGCCCAAGGAGGACCGGGTTCTGGTCCAGGGCGTCAACCTGGTCAAGCGTCACCAGCGGCCCGGACCGGCCAATCCGGGCGGGATTCTGGAGAAGGAAGCGACGATCCACATCTCCAACGTCGCCCACGTCGACCCGGGTTCGGACAAGCCGACGCGGGTCGGCTTCAAGATCGCCGAAGGCGGGCGCAAGGTGCGCGTCGCCCGCCGCTCGGGCGAAGTGATCGACCGGTAGTTTGGGACACGAGAGCCATGGCAACGCGCCTTAAGGAGCACTACGACACCGTCGTCAGGCCGGCCCTGACGAAGGACTTCGGCTACGGCAATCCCATGCAGGTGCCGCGGATCGACAAGATCGTGATCAACATGGGCGTCGGCAAGGCCGTGCAGGACAGCAAGAAGGTCCAGTCCGCGGTCAAGGACCTGACCGCGATCTCCGGCCAGAAGCCGGTCGTGACCCGGGCGAAGAAGTCGATCGCCGGCTTCAAGCTGCGCCAGGGCATGCCCATCGGCTGCAAGGTGACCTTGCGGCACGACCGGATGTACGAGTTTCTCGACCGCCTGATCACCATCGCCCTGCCGCGGACCCGCGACTTTCGCGGCATCCCGGAGCGCAGCTTCGACGGCCGCGGCAACTTCGCGATGGGCGTCAAGGAGCAGATCATCTTTCCGGAGATCAACTACGACGAAGTCGACGAGATCCGGGGCATGGACATCGTCATCACGACGACGGCCAAGACCGACGAGGAGGGCCGCGCTCTCCTGAAGAACTTCGACATGCCGTTCATCAAGTAAGCGGCCGAAGGGAGAAGCCAACGCATGGCAAAGAAAAGCGCCATTGAGAAGAACAAGCGACGCAGGAAGCTGGCCAAGAGCCTCGGCAACAAACGGGCCGCCCTTTTGGCGGTCGCGCGCGATCGCTCGCTGCCGCCGGAGGAGCGCTTCCAGGCCTACCTCAAGCTTGCGGAGCTGCCGCGGAATTCGGCGCCGACGAGGATCCGCAACCGCTGCGAGCTGACCGGCCGGCCGCGCGGCTACTACCGGAAGTTCCAGCTGTCGCGGATCGCGCTGCGCGAGTTGGCCTCCGTCGGGCAGGTGCCCGGCGTCGTGAAGTCGAGCTGGTAGGAAAGGACGCAAGATCATGAGCATGAGCGATCCACTCGGCGATATGCTCACGCGCATCCGCAACGGACAGCGGGCGCGGAAGTCCTCCGTGCAGTCTCCGGCCTCCAAGCTGCGCGCCAACGTGCTCGAGGTGCTGAAGCGCGAGGGCTACATCCGCGGCTACTTCACCACGGAGCTGCGAGACGGCCTGCGGCAGCTTGAGATCGAGTTGAAGTACGCCGACGGCGCGCCGGTGATCCAGGAGATCGCACGGGTGTCCACGCCGGGCCGCCGCGTGTACTCGAAAATCAAGGAATTGTCGCGCCAATACAATGGCTTGGGCATCACCATCCTGTCGACGCCGCGCGGGGTCCTGTCGGACCAGGAGGCGCGGGCCCAGAACGTCGGCGGCGAAGTGCTCTGCCGGGTCTTCTAAGGGAAGTGCGAGATGTCGCGGGTAGGTAAGAACGCGGTCGCGGTGCCCCAGGGCGTCGAGGTCAAGATCGACGGCAAGGTCGTGAGCGCGAAGGGACAGCAGGGCCAGCTGGTCTACGAGATGACGGACGATGTCGCCGCCGAGCTGGCGGAGGGCAGCATCACGGTGCGCCCCCTGAGCGAGTCGAAGCAGGCGCGGGCCATGTGGGGGACCGCGCGCTCGCGGATCCAGAGCCTGGTGACCGGCGTCGCCGAGGGGTTCCGCCGGGACCTCGAGATCATCGGCGTCGGCTACAGGGCCTCGGTCCAGGGCTCTTCGCTGAACCTGCAGCTCGGCTTCAGCCACGATGTGAACTACCCGATCCCCGAGGGGATCAAGATCCAATGCGAGAAGCCGACCTCGATCTCGGTCTTCGGGGCCGACAAGCAGAAGGTCGGGCAGGTCGCCGCCGAGATTCGCAGCTTTCGCCCGCCGGAGCCCTACAAGGGCAAGGGCATCCGCTACGTGGGCGAGTTCATTCTCCGCAAGGAAGGCAAGAAGAAGTAAGGCCATGCTGAGCGCAATCGAACTCCAGAATCGCCGCCGGAAGCGGGTCCGCTCGGTCCTGCGGGAACGCGCGAAGGGGCGCCCGCGGCTGTCCGTGTTCCGCTCCAACTTGCACATCTACGTGCAGGTGATCGACGACCGGGACGGCAAGACCCTGGCCGCGGCATCGACCCTGGACAAGGACCTGAAGGGCAAGGTCAAGAGCGGCGGCAACCGCAGCGCGGCCGAAGAGGTCGGCAAGCTGATCGCGCAGCGGGCGACCGCCGCCGGCGTCACCCAGGTGGTCTTCGACCGCGGGCCCTACCTTTATCACGGCCGGATCAAGGCCCTGGCAGATGCGGCCCGCGCAGGCGGCCTTTCGTTCTGAAGGAAAGAAGATGGCACGTGGAGACAGAATGTCGCGGGGCGACAGGCAGGATCGGGGCAACCGGGAAGATGCCGATCTGATCGAGAAGCTGGTCGGCATCAACCGTGTCGCCAAGGTCGTCAAGGGTGGCCGCCGCTTCGGCTTCGCGGCGCTGGTGGTGGTCGGTGACGGCCGCGGCCGGGTCGGCCACGGCCATGGCAAGGCGCGCGAGGTGCCCGAGGCGATCCGCAAGGCGACCGAGGCTGCGAAGCGGCACCTGGTCCGCATTCCGCTGCGCGAGGGCCGGACCCTGCACCACGACGTCAAGGGCCGCTACGGCGCGGGCAAGGTCGTGCTGCGCGCCGCCCCGCCGGGCACCGGCATCATCGCGGGCGGGCCGATGCGCGCCGTCTTCGAGGCCATGGGCGTGCAGGACGTCGTCGCCAAGTCGGTCGGCTCCGCCAATCCGCACAACATGATCCGGGCGACCTTCGACGCCCTGGGCAGCTGCGCGAACCCGCGCCAGGTCGCCCAGCGCCGCGGCAAGAAGGTCTCGGACATCCTCGGCCGGCGCGAGGCGCGCACCGAGGAAGAGGCCGTGGAGACCGCCTGATGGCTGCAGCGAAGAAAACCCTTCGGGTGACCCAGGTCGGCAGCCCGATCGGACGCCCCAAGGATCAGGGCCAGACTCTCAAGGGCCTGGGCCTGGGCAAGATGCACCGGACCCGCGAGCTGGAGGATACCCCGGCGGTGCGGGGCATGATCAACAAGGTGAGGCACCTCGTCAGGGTCGAGGGCGAGGCCTGACGCCGCCGGGCTGCGGCCGCCTGCTGCGGTCGCCGCCGGGCGCAATGAATTGGGAGCCTGCTGGGCGATGAGACTGAACGAGCTTTCCGACAATCCCGGCGCGCGCAAGGGCCGAAAGCGGCTCGGGCGCGGCGCGGGCTCCGGCCTGGGCAAGACCGCCGGCCGGGGCCACAAGGGCCAGAAGGCGCGCTCCGGCGTGTCGATCAAGGGCTTCGAGGGCGGCCAGATGCCGCTCTACCGCCGCCTGCCGAAGCGCGGTTTCGTCAACGTCTTCGCCAAGGACTACGTCGAGGTGAACCTCGGCCGTCTGCAGCAGGCCATCGACGCCGGCCGCCTGGACGCGAAGAAGCCGGTCGACGCCGAAGCCCTGCGCGCCGCGGGCCTGTTCAAGAAGGCTCGAGACGGCGTCAGGCTGCTTGCAAACGGCGAATTGAAGGCCAAAGTGAACATAACCGTCGCGGGCGCCTCCAAGGCGGCCGTGGCCGCGGTCGAGAAGGCCGGCGGCGCCGTGACCATCGCGGCATCGAAGCCGGCGGCCGGCGAGGCGGCGGCCAAGGCGAAGGCGAAAGAGCCTCAGGCGGAAGACCGAGACGGGGCTGACGCGGAGGCCTAGGCCCGCACTCCAAAAAGGACAGTTCCATGGCATCAGCCGCTGAACAACTTGCCGCCAACATCAACTTCGGAGCGCTGTCCAAAGCGACCGAGTTGAAAAAGCGCATATGGTTCACCTTGGGCGCGCTGGTGATCTACCGTTTGGGGACCTACATCCCGATCCCCGGGATCGACCCGACGGTCCTTGCGGAGTTCTTTCAGCAGCAGGCCGGCGGGATCGTCGGGCTGTTCAACGTCTTTGCCGGCGGCGCCCTGGGGCGGATGTCGATCTTCGCGCTCAACATCATGCCCTACATCTCGGCGGCGATCATCATGCAGCTGATGACCGCGGTCTCGCCGAAGCTGGAGGCGCTGAAGAAGGAGGGCGAGAGCGGGCGCAAGAAGATCAACCAGTACACCCGCTACGGCACGGTGCTGCTGGCGGCCTTCCAGGCCTACGGGATCGCGATCGGGATGGAGAGCGTGGCCAACGAGAGCGGCCCGGCGGTCTCGGATCCCGGCCTGTTCTTCCGCATGACCACGGTGATCACCCTGACCGGCGGGACCATCTTCCTGATGTGGCTGGGCGAGCAGATCACCCAGCGCGGCGTCGGCAACGGCATCTCGCTGATCATCTTCGCGGGCATCGTCGCCAACCTGCCTTCGGCCCTCGCGACGACCCTGGAGCTGGGCCGCACGGGCGCCCTGGGCGCGGGGATCATCATCGGCCTGCTGGTCATGGCCGTGGCCGTGATCGCCTTCATCGTCTTCATGGAGCGGGCGCAGCGCCGGGTGATCGTGCAGTATCCCAAGCGCCAGGTCGGGTCCAAGATGTTCGGCGGGGAATCCTCGCACCTGCCGCTGAAGCTCAACTCGGCGGGCGTGATCCCGCCGATCTTCGCCTCCTCGCTGCTGCTGATGCCGCTCACCGTGGCCGGCTTCTCGGGCGGCGGGGGGCCGGACTGGCTGACCCAGCTCACCGCCCTGCTCGGCCACGGCCAGCCGCTGTACCTGACGATCTATATGGCGATGATCGTCTTCTTCTGCTTCTTCTACACCTCGATCGTCTTCAACCCGGCGGACACTGCGGACAACCTGAAGAAGCACGGCGGCTTCATCCCCGGCATCCGACCCGGGGCCAATACGGCCGAGTACCTCAACTATCTCCAGGTCCGCCTGACCACCGTCGGCTCCGCCTACCTGGCCCTGGTCTGCCTGCTGCCCGAGCTGCTCATCGCGGAGTACGCCGTGCCCTTCTACTTCGGCGGAACCAGCCTGCTGATCGTGGTTTCGGTGACCATGGATACCGTCGGACAGATCCATTCGCATCTGCTGGCACATCAATACGAAGGCCTCATCAAGAAGGCCAAGCTTCGGGGGAGGCGTGGTTGAACGTGATTCTTCTTGGGCCGCCGGGGGCGGGCAAGGGGACGCAGGCGAAGCGGTTGGAGGAGCGCCACCATCTGGTCCAGCTCTCGACCGGCGACATGCTGCGTGCCCTGGTCGCCTCGGGCAGCGCCTTGGGCGTGGAAGCCAAGGCGGTGATGGACGCCGGCAGGCTGATGCCTGACGACCTCATGGTGCAGATGATCTCGGATCGCATCGACCAGCCGGACTGCAAGGACGGCTTCATCCTGGACGGCTTCCCGCGGACCGCGGCGCAGGCCGAAGCCCTGGACGAGATGCTGGCCAGGAAGGGGCTGAAGCTCGATCGTGTCATCCAGCTCGAGGTCGACGAGGAGGCCCTGGTCGAGCGGATCACCGGCCGCTTTTCCTGCGCCAACTGCGGCGCCGGCTATCACGACACCTTCCAGCGCCCGAAGGTCGAGGGTGTCTGCGACAGTTGCGGCGGGACCGAGTTCCGCCGCCGCGACGACGACAACGAGGCGACCGTCCGGGCGCGCCTGGAGGCCTATCACGCGCAGACGGCGCCGATCCTGCCCTACTACGCGCGGGCCGGCGTTCTGCAGGGGGTCGACGGGATGGCCGAAATCGAAGAGGTCACTCGCCAGATCGAAGGGGTCTTGGGCCGGGCATGAGTGTTGACTCGCCGACCCCGGGCCCTATAATCACGCGTCCCCGACGCCAGCGCGGCCGGGGCCTTTGCGCATGTCCAAATAAGTTAAATAAGGAGTAGAGCGGCGTGGCTCGTATAGCTGGCGTCAACATCCCGACTCAGAAGCGCGTCTTGATCGGGCTGACTTACATCCATGGAATCGGCCATACCAAGGCTGCCGAGATCTGCGAGAAAGTCGGGATTCCGGCCGAGCGGCGGGTCAACGAGCTGACCGACGACGAGGTCGTGCGCATCCGCGAGACCATCGACCGCGATTACAGCGTCGAGGGCGACCTGCGCCGCGAAGTTGCGATGAACATCAAGCGCCTCATGGACCTGGGTTGCTACCGCGGCCTGCGGCACCGCAAGGGGCTGCCGGTCCGGGGTCAGCGGACCAACACCAACGCCCGCACGCGCAAGGGCCCGGCCCGCGCCATTGCCGGCAAGAAAAAAGCAACCAGGAAATAGGGCTCCGAGATGGCTAAGGCTCAACCGCGTCTGCGTCGCCGCGAGCGTAAGAACATCACCTCCGGAATCGCGCATGTGAGCGCGACCTTCAACAACACGATCATCACCATCACCGACGTCCAGGGCAACGCGATCTCCTGGTCGTCGGCGGGGGGACAGGGCTTCAAGGGCTCGCGGAAATCGACGCCCTACGCCGCGCAGATGGCCGGCGAGGACGCCGGGCGCAAGGCGCAAGAGCACGGGATGAAGACCCTCGAGGTCAACGTCAAGGGTCCGGGCTCGGGCCGCGAATCGGCGCTTCGGGCCCTGCAAGCGATCGGCTTCACGATCACCGCCATCCGTGACGTGACGCCGATCCCGCACAACGGCTGCCGGCCGCCCAAACGCCGCCGCGTCTGACGCGGCTGCCGCGGGCCCACGGCAACCCGAAGAGAATCTGCCGGTCGACGGGATAGGCCCAGCGGCCGGGCGGCGCGGGCAAGGCGTCGCATGTATTTCCGCCTGCTAGACACGAGGGTGCAGCCGTGCTGCAGAAGAACTGGACAGAACTAATCAAGCCCAACAAGCTCGACATCCAGCCGGGCGCCGACCCCGATCGCCTGGCCAAGGTGGTCGCCGATCCTCTGGAGCGCGGCTTCGGCCTGACGTTGGGCAACGCCCTGCGTCGCGTGCTGCTGTCGTCGCTTCAAGGTGCCGCAGTGACCTCGATTCAGGTCGATGGGGTGCTCCATGAGTTCTCCTCGATCCCCGGGGTCCGGGAGGACGTCACCGACATCGTTCTCAACGTCAAGTCGATTGCCCTGCGCATGCATGGCGAAGGACCCAAGCGTATGCGCTTGCGCGCCGAGGGGCCCGGCGAGGTCTCAGCCGGCCAGATCGAGACCGGCCACGACATCGAGGTCATGAACCCCGAACTCGTCCTCTGTACCCTCGACGACGGCGCAAGGCTCGATATGGAGCTGACCGTGGAGTCCGGCAAGGGCTATGTTCCCGGGACACAGAATCGCCCCGAGGACGCCCCGATCGGCCTGATCCCGGTCGACGCCGTGTTCTCGCCGGTGCGCAAGGTCGCCTACAAGGTCGACAACACCCGCGTCGGCCAGGTCACCGACTACGACAAGCTGACCATGGAGGTCGAGACCAACGGCGCGGTCACGCCCGAGGACGCGGTGGCCCTGGCGGCCCGCATCCTGCAGGACCAGCTGCAGCTCTTCATCAACTTCGAGGAGCCCAGCGTCCGCGAGGTCGAGGAGCGGCCCAGCGAGCCGCCCTTCAACCGCAACCTGCTGCGCAAGGTCGACGAGCTCGAGCTTTCGGTCCGCTCGGCGAACTGCCTGAAGAACGACAACATCGTCTACATCGGCGACCTGGTCCAGAAGAGCGAGGCCGAGATGCTCCGGACCCCGAACTTCGGCCGCAAGTCGCTGAACGAGATCAAGGAGGTTCTGTCGCAGATGGGCCTCCACCTGGGGATGGAGATCCCCACTTGGCCGCCCGAGAACATCGAGGAGATGGTTAAGAAACTCGAGGAGCCCTACTAGGGGCCGATCGGGCCAGTCCCGACGTCCTACTTACCCGCCGTACACGAGCCGGCCCCAAACGGGCGGGACGCGGCGGCGGGCCCTGAAATCGGCCTCGTGCGCGAGGCCATGAAGAGGAGGAGCCACGATGCGACACGGCTTGAGCGGCCGGAAGTTCAACCGGAGCAGCCCGCACCGGCAGGCCATGTTCGCCAACATGGCGGCGGCGCTGGTGAAGCACGAGCAGATCAAGACCACCCTGCCCAAGGCCAAGGATCTGCGCCGCGTCGTGGACCGCCTGATCACCCTGGGCAAGCGCGGCGACCTGCACGCCCGGCGGCAGGCCCTATCGGTGCTGCGCAACCGCAAGATCACCGCGAAGCTCTTCGACGAGCTGGCCGCGCGCTACAAGGACCGCCCGGGCGGCTACACCCGGGTGCTCAAGGCCGGCTTCCGCTACGGCGACATGGCGCCCATGGCGGTGATCGAGCTGGTCGACCGCGATCCCGAGGCCAAGGGCCAGGACTCCGGCCCGACCCAGGAGCGCGAGGAAGAGGCGACCGAGGCCGAGGCCCAGGGATAGGCCCAATAGGGATCCGGCGCCGACGCGCCCTGCCGCGGCAGCTTCCCAAGCGGAGGCTGCCGTGTTTGCATTGGGGCCGGAGATCGACTTGATGTGATCTTGCGCGATTTGACGCCTCGCTCCGAGATGACTAGATGGAAACCATGCCCAGTCCAGCGAAAACCGCCGTGAAAGCCTTTGCCCTGCTGCTGGTCTTGGCCGGGGCGGCGGGCGGCCTCGCGCCGGCGGCGGCGCAGGATCGGGTGACGCCGGGTTCGCGCGACGAGGTCATGCTGAGCTTCGCGCCGGTGGTCAAGAAGGCGGCACCGGCGGTGGTCAACATCTACACCAAGAAGGTGGTCCGCCAGCGGGCGGTCGCGCCGCTGTTCAACGATCCCTTGTTCCGGCGCTTCTTCGGCGACGACTTCGGCTTTCTCGGGCGGCCGCGGGAACGGGTCCAGAACTCCCTGGGTTCGGGCGTGATCGTCGACGCCGACGGCCTGGTGGTGACCAACCACCACGTCATCGAGGGCGCCGACGAGATCCGGGTCGTGCTCTCGGACCTGCGCGAGTACCCGGCCGAACTGGTGCTCAGCGACGAGCGCACCGACCTTGCGATCCTGAGCATCGAGCCGACCCAGGAAGGCTTGCCGGTGATCACGCTGCGCGATTCCGACGACCTGGAGGTCGGCGACCTGGTGCTGGCGATCGGCAATCCCTTCGGCGTCGGCCAGACGGTGACCAGCGGCATCGTCTCGGCCCTGGCCCGGACCCAGGCCGGGATCTCCGACTACAGCTTCTTCATCCAGACCGACGCCGCGATCAATCCCGGCAACTCCGGCGGCGCCCTGGTCACCATGGACGGCCGGCTGGTCGGCATCAACACGGCGATCTACTCGCGCAGCGGCGGGTCGATCGGCATCGGTTTCGCCATCCCCTCCGACATGGTCCGCTCGGTGATCGCCAGCGCCAAGGGCGGCGGCCGCATCGTCCGGCCCTGGCTGGGCTTCGTCGGCCAGACCCTGACCGCGGAGCTGGCCGAGGGCTTCGGCCTGCCGAAGCCCGGCGGCGTGCTGGTCAATGAGCTCTATCCCGGCGGCCCGGCCGAGCGGGCGGGCCTCAAGGTCGGCGACGTGGTGGTCACGGTCGACGATCAGACCGTCAACGACGTGACCTCGCTGCGCTTCCGGGTCGCGACCGAGGTGCCCGGCGGCGACGTGCCCTTGGAGGTCTGGCGGAACCGCGGCAAGGCGCGGGTGCGGCTGCCGCTGATGGCGCCGCCGGAGACGCCGCCGCGCGAGACGCGCCTGCTGCGCGGCCGCCATCCCCTCAGCGGCGCGGTCGCGGCGAACCTCTCGCCGGCCCTGGCCGAGGAACTCGACCTGCCGGGCGCCTGGGCGGGGGTGATCCTGACCGAGATCAAGCGCGGCTCGCCGGCCCGGCGGTTCCGCTTCCGCCCGGGTGACGTTATCCTGTCCATCAACGAGGCCGAGGTCGGGACGACCCTCGACCTGATCCGTCTGGTCGAGAGCAGCGATTCCTGGGCCATCACGTTCCGCCGCGCGGGGCGGGTGACGGTGGTCCGGATCGCAGCCTGAGGCCGGCCGGCAACAACCAGCGGAAGCAGCCAGCGGGAAGAGCAAGGTGAGCGGTCTGTTCGAGGCCCAGGCGCCGCGCCCCCTGGCGGACCGGCTGCGGCCCGGGAAGCTGTCCGAGGTCGTCGGCCAGGACCATCTGCTCGGTCCCGAGGCGCCGATCGGCCGGATGCTGTCCCAGGGCCGTCTGGCGTCGATGGTGCTCTGGGGGCCGCCCGGCTGCGGCAAGACGACCATCGCCCGCCTGCTGGCCGAGCGGACCTCGCTGGTCTTCGAGCCGCTGTCGGCGGTCTTCTCGGGCGTTGCCGACCTGCGCAAGGTCTTCGCCGCCGCCAAGGAGCGGCGCCAGATGGGCCAGGGCACCCTGCTGTTCATCGACGAGATCCACCGCTTCAACCGGGCCCAGCAGGACGGCTTCCTGCCCTACGTCGAGGACGGCACGGTGATCCTGGTCGGGGCGACGACCGAGAACCCCTCCTTCGAGCTGAACGCCGCCCTGCTGTCCCGGGCCCAGGTCTACGTCCTGCGCCGCCTGGACGAGGCCGCGCTGGAGGAGCTGCTGCAGCGGGCCGAGCGGGAATGCGGCGCGGCCCTGCCGCTGGAGCCCGAGGCGCGCACGGCGCTGATCGCCATGGCCGACGGCGACGGCCGCTACCTGCTCAACCTAGCCGAGGAGCTCTATGCCCTGCCGCAGGGCGCGCCGCTCGACACCGCCCGCCTGGCGGAGGTCGTGCAGAAGCGCGCGCCGGTCTACGACAAGGGCCAGGAAAGCCACTACAACCTGATCTCGGCCCTGCACAAGTCGCTGCGCGGCTCTGATACCGACGCAGCACTCTACTGGCTGGCCCGGATGCTGGCCGGGGGCGAGGATCCGCACTACATCGCCCGCCGCCTGCTGCGCTTCGCCGTGGAGGACGTCGGGCTGGCCGATCCCGGGTCCCTGGAGCAGGTCCTGGCCGCCTGGCAGGCCTACGAGCGCCTGGGGACGCCGGAGGGCGAGCTGGCCCTGGCCCAGGCGGTCATCTACCTCGGCACGGCGCCGAAGTCGAACGCCGCCTACCGCGCCCTGGGCCAGGCGATGCGGGCGGCCAGGGAGAGCGGCTCCCTGATGCCGCCGGCGCACATCCTGAACGCCCCGACCCGCCTGATGAAGGACCTCGGCTACGGCCAGGGTTACGCCTACGATCACGACGCGCCCGAGGCCTTCTCCGGCCAGAACTACTTCCCCGAAGGCCTGGCGCGGCAGAGCTTCTACCAGCCGGTCGACCGCGGTTTCGAGCGCGAGATCCGCAAGCGCCTGGACTATTGGGACAAGCTCCGGTCCCGGCGGCAGGCGGGCGAAGGGCACGAGGAGGGCAAATAGAGGGCAGTTGCCCTTAACGCGGGCAGGTAACGCCCGCAGGTCTGCGATTCCATCGCAGGTGCCATGCAGCTTTGCCGGTTGCTCCCTACCCAAGAACGGGTATGGTCTCGCCGCTGCCCCCTGGGGAGGGCGCTGCCAAGCGTTTATAATCAGAGGTCTGCAATGCCCGATTATACCACGCCCGAACGGGCGCGGACGGCGCTGATAACCATCAACCTGCAGCGTGACTTCGTTAAGGACGGCTCGCCGCTGAGATCCCGTGGCGTCGGGACCGCGATGCCGGCCATGCGGCGCCTGGTCGAGGGCTTCCGGGCCGGCGGCATGCCGATCATCCACGCGGTCCGGCTCTATCGGCCGGACGGGTCCAACGTCGACAGCTTCCGCCGCAAGGCGGTGGAGGAGGGCCTGCGGGTGCTGATGCCCGGGACCATGGGGGCGGAGCTCCTGGACGAGGTCAAGCCGTCGTCCGAGGTCCGGCTCGATCCGGTGCCGCTCCTGGAGGGCAGCCCGCAGCAGGTCGGACAGCAGGAGTGGCTGATCTACAAACCGCGCTGGGGCGCTTTCCACGGCACCGCCCTGGAGGACAAGCTGCGGACCCTCGGGGTCTCGACCGTGGTGCTCTGCGGCTGCAACTTCTCGACCAGCATCCGCTCGACGGTCTACGAGGCGGGGTCGCGCGACCTCCGGGTGATCCTGGCCCCGGATGCGGTGACCGGGGCGTGCGAGGAGGCGATCACCGAGCTCGGCCGGATCGGGGTCTACCTCATGGACAGCAGCGCCTGTCTGTCCTGGATCGCGGCCGAGCCGCCGAGCGACGAAGCCGCCTGAGCGCCGTCGGCTGGCCTGCCGCCGAGGGCTTTGCTACACCACCCGATGCGCCGGGACGCGATTCGTACCGGGCGCCGAGGGGAGGTGCTCTTGGTCAAGATGCTCTTGGCGGTGGCCGCAGGCGGCGCCTTGGGCGCCGTCGGGCGCTACCTCGTGATCTCCGCGGTCGGTCAGATCTTCGGCGCCGGCTTTCCGCTCGGCACGATCGTGGTCAACGTGCTCGGCTCCTTCGTCCTGGGGGCGCTGACCGAGGCCATGGCCCTGGCCTGGAGCCCATCGCCCGAACTGCGGGCCATGATCGTCGTCGGGGTCCTGGGCGCTTTCACCACCTTCTCGACCTTCTCGATGGACGTCGCGCTGCTCACCGAGCGGGGCGCCCTGGGGCAGGCCGCGCTCTACGTCGGGCTCTCGGTGCTCCTCTCCATCGCTGCCTTCTTCCTCGGCCTTGCCCTGCTGCGGCGTGTCCTGGCATGACCGCCGTGCGGACCCTCAGCGTCGCCGAGGACGAAGCCGACCTGCGCCTGGACCGCTGGTTCCGCCGGCGCTTTCCGGAGCTGGCCCACGGCCGCCTGGAGAAGCTGCTGCGGACCGGACAGATCCGGGTCGACGGCCGCCGCGCCAAGGCCGGGCTGCGCCTCGCGCCGGGGCAGGCGATCCGGATCCCGCCGGCGGTCGAGGCCGGGCCGTCCCGCCCTGCGGTGGCCGCACCGGCGGTCAGCCGGCAGAACCGGGCGGCGCTGGAGGCCGCGGTCCTCCACCGGGACGACTGGGTCATCGCCCTCGACAAGCCGCCGGGTCTGGCGGTCCAGGGCGGGACCGGGCAGACCCGCCACCTCGACGCCATGCTGGAGGCCCTGCGCTTCGACGCGGCCGAGCCGCCGCGCCTCGTCCATCGGCTCGACAAGGACACCAGTGGGGTCCTGATTCTGGGCCGCAGCCGCGAGGCGACCAGGCGCCTGGCCGAGGCCTTCCGATCTCGGGCCGCCCGCAAGCTCTACTGGGCGGCGGTGGCCGGTATCCCGGAGCGGTCCGAAGGCCGCATCGACCTGGCGCTGGCCAAGGGCGGCGGCGCGGGGCGCGAGCGGATGCGCGAGGACGCGGCCGAGGGCCGGCGGGCGGTGACCCGCTACGAGGTGATCGACACCCTGGGCAAGACCGCGGCCTGGCTGGCCCTGATGCCTCTGACCGGCCGGACCCATCAGCTGCGGGCGCATTGTGCCGCGCTGGGGACACCGATTCTGGGCGACGGCAAGTACGGCGGCCGCAAGGCCTTCGCGGCCGGCGGCGCAGTTCCAAAGCGCCTGCACCTTCACGCCCGCGCGATCAGCCTGCCGCATCCTTCGGGCCGAGGTTTGCTCGAGGTCACGGCGTCGCTGCCGCCGCACATGGTCGAGACCTGGGCCTTTCTCGGCTTCGACGAGACGGCGGGCGGCGGCTTCGACTAGTGTCCCGCTTCTGCAATTCGCGAGAGCGAATTGCAGAAGCGGGACACTAACTCGTTGAATCGCGTGTGATTCAGCTTCCAAATCTCGGCACATGAAATGTGCCGAACTTTGAAACCATCACACTAGATCAAACTGCGTTTAATCGGACTCAATTGAACGCAGATAATTTGATCTATTCCATAGAGTTAGAGCAGCTTATCCGTGTTCGAATGAACGCGGGCCGCTCTAGGCGGGTGGTGCCGCACAAGCTTCGCTTGCCAAGCCAGATTGGAGAGGCTGCAATGGCGCTGTCAGGACTTCGCAACCATCTCAGCCAGGAAGGCTCCGCTTGCCCGGGACGCGCGGCCGGAGCCTTGGCAACAGGAAAGAACGCCGTGGCGGGCGCAGAGCCGAGGCTGATCGTCTTCGATCTCGACGGAACCCTGGTCGACAGCCAGCGCACCATCGTGGAGGCCATGACCGCCGCCTTCTCGGACAGCGGTCTTGCGCCGCCGGACAGACGCTCGATCCGGCGGGTCGTGGGGTTGAGCCTGGAGGAGGCGATCGTCCGTCTGCTGCCGGAAACGGCCGGCTGCGAGGCCGAGGCCGTCGCGGGCCGCTACCGCGACGCCTTCCTGGACCTCCACGCCGATCCGGCACATGAGGAGCCGCTCTACCCCGGGGCGCTGGAGGCCATCGCCGCCCTGGACCGACCCGACACCCTGCTCGGGATCGCGACCGGCAAGGGCCGCCGCGGTCTGCGTCTGGTTCTGCAGCGCCACGGCCTGCTCGAGCGCTTCGTGACCCTGCAGACCGCGGACGACGGACCGGGCAAGCCGGACCCCGCGATGCTGTCCCGGGCCATGGCCCAGGCCGGTGTCGAGCGCCGGGCCACCCTGATGGTCGGCGACACCACCTTCGACATGGAGATGGCGCAGCGGGCCGGAGTCCCGGGGATCGGGGTCGGCTGGGGCTACCATGAGCCCGACGAGCTCCTTGCCGCGGGGGCCGGCCAGGTCGTCGAGGCTTTCGACGAACTGCTGGCGGTGCTGGCCGAGACCTTCCCGGCGCCGGGCCGGGAGGGGGAGAGATGAGCGTCGATCCCGGCGCGCGGAAGCGCTTCTACAAGGAGGCGCGGGCGGCGGCGGCCGAGGACGGTTTCGAGGTCCGGCTCGACGGCCGGGTTCTGCGCAGTCCCGCCGGCGGCCGCCTGGCCCTGCCCACCGAGGCCCTGGCCGCAGCCATCGCCGCGGAGTGGCAGGCCCAGGGCGAGAGGATCAACGCGGAGACCATGCCGATCATGTCCCTGGCCAGCACGGCGACCGACCGGGTCGCCGCTCAGCGCGGCCAGATCGTCGAGGAGATCCTGCGCTTCGCGGAGACCGACCTGCTGTGCCACCGCGCCGAGACGCCCGCCGAACTGGTCCGGCGGCAGGCCGAGACCTGGCAGCCGCTGCTCGACTGGGCCGCGCAGGAGCTGGGCGCGCCCCTCACCGCGACCAGGGGTATCCTGGCCGTGGCCCAGCCGCCGGCGAGCCTGGACGCCCTGCGCCGCGCCGTGGAGGCCCTGGACGACCTCGCCTTGGCCGCCTTGTCGGTCGCCGTGGCCGCCGCCGGCTCGCTGGTGATCGGCCTCGCGCTGCTGCGCGGCCGTCTGGACCCGGAGGCCGCCTTCGACGCCGCCGAGCTGGACGCCAGCTACCAGATCGAGCTCTGGGGCGAGGATCCGGAGGCGACCCGCCGGCGCGCGGCCTGCCGCGCCGACCTCTTCGCCGCCGCCCGCTTCGCCGGGCTGCTCGCGGCCTAGCTGCGTCGATTATGGCGTGCCGTTCCGGTCAGCCCCCTTGCACTGTTCTGCGGCGCCGGGCGTCGCGCGGGATGCGGGAGCTTGGCGAGGCGAAAAGGCCGAGCCTTAGTAGTCGAAGCCGGGTGGGGGACTCATGTCCGTCTGCGCTTCGCTGACCGATGGCATTGCGCGGCACCCTGCTTTAGGCTGCCGGCCATGACCGAACAAAACTACCCGCCGGGCATCGCCTATCTCGATGGCCGCTACGTCCCCATGTCGGAGGCCAAGATCTCGGTGCTCGACTGGGGCTTCCTGCGCTCGGACGCGACCTATGACGTGGTCCACACCTGGCGCGGCCGCTTCTTCCGCCTGGACCGGCACCTGGAACGCTTCGAGCGCTCGGTCGCCAAGCTGCGCATGACGCTGCCTTTCGGCCGCGACGAGCTGGTCGAGGTGCTGCGGGGCTGCGTCAGCCGCGCCGGGCTCGAGGACGCCTATGTCGAGATGATCTGCACCCGCGGGGTCTCGCCGACCTTCAGCCGCGACCCGCGGGACGCGGTGAACCGCTTCATCGCCTTCGCCGTCCCCTTCGGCTGGATCCTGCGGCCGGAGGCGCGGGAGCGGGGCCTGAACGTCGCGGTCAGCCGCGTGCAGCGCATTCCGCCGCAGTCGGTCGACCCGACGGTGAAGAACTACCACTGGCTCGACCTCGTGGCCGGCCTTTTCGAGGCCTACGAGCGCGGCGCCGAGAACGTGATCCTGACCGACGGCGAAGGCAATGTCGCCGAGGGTCCGGGCTTCAACGTCTTCGCGGTCGCGCAGGGCCGGGTGACGACCCCGGACCGCGGCGTGCTCGAAGGCATCACCCGCCTGACCGCGATCGAGCTCTGCGCCGAGCTGGGCCGGCCCGTGGATATCGCTGCGCTGCCGGTCGAGGCCCTGCATGCCGCCGATGAGGTCTTCGTCACCTCGACCGCCGGCGGCATCATGCCCCTGACCCGGCTCGACGACCGGCCGGTGGGCGACGGCAGGCCGGGGCCGGTGACCCGGACGCTGATCGGGCTCTACTGGGCCAAGCACGAGGACCCGGCCTGGACGACGGCGGTCCGGGTGTGATCGCCCTTGTCGGCAACGGAAGAGGAGCCAAGGATGTCCGCAAACTTCGGATGCCTGACCCCCATGATCAACGTCGCCGACGCGGACGCGACGATCGACTGGTATGTCAGCATCGGGTTTGAAGTCATTGACACCTATGAGGAAGAGGGCGAGGTCAACTGGGCTTTCCTGAAGCGCGGCGGGGCCGCGCTCATGGTCAACAAGCGCGATCTGTCGCCCGGGGCGACGGTCGGCGTCAACCTCTACATCGACGTCGACGACGTGGACGCGCTCTGGGCCGATCTCAAGGACCGGGTGACCGTTTCCGAGGCCATCACCGACCAGTTCTACGGCATGCGGGATTTCTGGATCGAGGACCCCAACGGCACCGTCCTCGGCTTCGGGCAGCAGATCGCCAAGCCCGTCGCGTAGAGGAAGATCGTCGGCGCCCGGCTGGCGCGCCCCGGCGGCGCGTGCTATCCCGTTGCACCGCAACAAACAGAAGAAGACTCGGGGCGAGGGGGGACCAGCCATGCAGGAGATTATCCGCAAGCTCGACGAGATGCGGGCCGGCGCCCGGCTCGGCGGCGGCGAGCGGCGCATCGCGGCGCAGCACGAGAAGGGCAAGCTCTCTGCCCGGGAGCGAATCCAGGTGCTGCTCGACGAGGGCTCCTTCGAGGAGTGGGACATGTTCGTCGAGCACCGCTGCGGCGACTTCGGCATGGCCGAGAACCGCATCCCGGGCGACGGCGTGGTCACCGGCTACGGCACGATCAACGGCCGCCTGGTCTTCGTCTTCAGCCAGGACTTCACGGTCTTCGGCGGCTCGCTGTCCGAGGCCCACGCCGAGAAGATCTGCAAGATCATGGACAAGGCCCTGCAGGTCGGGGCGCCGGTCATCGGGATCAACGATTCCGGCGGCGCGCGGATCCAGGAAGGGGTCGCCTCCCTGGCCGGCTACGCCGAGGTCTTCCAGCGCAACGTCCTGGCCTCGGGCGCGGTACCGCAGATCTCCATGATCATGGGGCCCTGCGCCGGCGGCGCCGTCTACTCGCCGGCCATGACCGACTTCATCTTCATGGTGAAGGACAGCGCCTACATGTTCGTCACCGGCCCAGACGTGGTGAAGACCGTGACCCACGAGGAGGTCACCCACGAGGAACTGGGCGGCGCGGTCACCCACACCACCAAGTCCGGGGTCGCCGACCTGGCCTTCGAGAACGACATCGAGGCCCTCCTGGAGCTGCGCCGCTTCGTCGACTTCCTGCCGGCCTCCAACCGCGAGCCGGCGCCCTTCCGCCCGACCGAGGATCCGGCGGACCGCCAGGAGCCCTCGCTCGACACCCTGGTGCCGCCGGACCCGCAGAAGCCCTACGACATGAAGGAGCTGATCACCAAGGTCCTGGACGAGGGCGACTTCTTCGAGCTGCAGCCGGCCCACGCCGGCAACATCCTCATCGGCCTGGGACGCATGGAGGGCCACACGGTCGGCATCGTCGCCAACCAGCCCATGGTCCTGGCCGGTTGCCTGGACATCGCCTCCTCGATCAAGGCGGCGCGCTTCGTGCGTTTCTGCGACTGCTTCAACATCCCGATCGTGACCTTCGTCGACGTGCCCGGCTTCCTGCCCGGCACGGCGCAGGAATACGGCGGGATCATCAAGCACGGCGCCAAGCTGCTCTTCGCCTTCGCCGAGGCGACGGTGCCCAAGGTCACGGTGATCACGCGCAAGGCCTATGGCGGCGCCTACGACGTCATGAGCTCCAAGCACATCCGCGGCGACGTCAACTACGCCTGGCCGACCGCCGAGATCGCGGTCATGGGCCCCAAGGGCGCGGTCGAGATCATCTTCCGGGCCGACGCCGGCGACGAGGCCAAGATCGAGGCCCGCACCGAGGAATACCGCCGGAAGTTCGCCAACCCCTTCGTCGCCGCCAGCCGGGGCTTCATCGACGACGTGATCATGCCGCGCAGCACCCGCCGGCGGATCTGCCGGGCGCTGGCCATGCTGCGCGACAAGGAGCTGGAGAACCCCTGGAAGAAGCACGACAATCTGCCGCTGTAGGGGAGGGCGGGAGCGTTGTTCAAGAAGATCCTGATCGCCAATCGGGGCGAGATCGCCTGCCGGGTCATGCGGACCTGCCGCCGCCTGGGCATCGCGACCGTGGCCGTCTATTCCGAGGCCGACGCCGGGGCGCCCCACGTCGAGCTGGCCGACGAGGCCGTGCTGCTTGGCCCGGCCGCGGCGGCCGAGAGCTATCTGGTCATCCACCGGATCCTGGAGGCCTGCGCGGACACCGGCGCCGAGGCGGTGCACCCGGGCTACGGCTTCCTGTCGGAGAACACCGGTTTCGCCGAGGCCTTGGACGAGGCCGGTGTGACCTTCATCGGGCCGCCGCCCAAGGCCATCGCCGCCATGGGCGACAAGATCGAGTCCAAGAAGATCGCGGCCGAGGCCGGGGTCTCCACGGTGCCGGGCCACATGGGCCTGATCGAGGACGAGGCGGAAGCCGCGCGCATCGCCGGCGAGATCGGCTATCCGGTGATGATCAAGGCCTCGGCCGGCGGCGGCGGCAAGGGCATGCGCATCGCCCGCGACGACCGGGAGGCGCGCGAGGGCTTCCGCTCGGCGCGCAGCGAGGCCAAGTCGAGCTTCGCCGACGACCGGGTCTTCGTCGAGAAGTTCGTCGAGGAGCCCCGCCACATCGAGATCCAGGTCCTGGCCGACGGCCAAGGCAACTGCGTCTATCTGGGCGAGCGCGAGTGCTCGATCCAGCGCCGCCACCAGAAGGTCCTGGAGGAGGCACCCTCGCCCTTCCTCGACGCGGCGACCCGCAAGGCCATGGGCGCGCAGGCCGTGGCCCTGGCCCAGGCGGTCGGCTACCGCTCGGCCGGCACCGTCGAGTTCATCGTCGACAAGGACCGCAACTTCTACTTCCTGGAGATGAACACCCGCCTCCAGGTCGAGCATCCGGTGACCGAGCAGGTGACCGGCCTGGACCTGGTCGAGCTGATGATCCGGGTCGCCGCCGGCGAGGCGCTGCCCTTCACCCAGGACGAGGTCAGGCTGGAGGGCTGGTCGCTGGAGGCGCGGGTCTACGCCGAGGACCCGTCGCGCAACTTCCTGCCCTCGATCGGCCGCCTGGTGCGCTACCGCGAGCCGGCGGCCAGCGAGACCGTGCGCATCGACACCGGCGTGGTCGAGGGCGTCGAGATCTCGATGTTCTACGACCCGATGATCGCCAAGCTGGTGACCACCGGAGGGACCCGCGCGGCCGCGATCGCCGAGATGCGCCGGGCGCTGGACGCCTACTACATCCGCGGCATCGGCCACAACCTGGCCTTCCTCTCGGCCCTGGTCGCGCACCCGCGCTTCCAGGCCGGCGACATGACCACCAACTTCATCGCCGAGGAGTTCCCCGA
>JAKSBE010000238.1 GCA_022361275.1 Kiloniellales bacterium | reverse complement strand
CCTCTTCATCTCCACCTCCATCGCCGGCAACCGAATCGGCAACACCATCAGCGAGCTCCCGCCCTTCTACCTCGTCGCAATCGCCGTAACCCTGCTGGTCAGCTACGTGCCATGGGTCGCGCTGGCCTTCCTGTGAGCCCGTTACGGGCCCGGTCGCGATCCGGGATCGCGCCAAAATCGGCCAGGCCGACACGCCCACCCGCTTTCTTTCAACGGCTTAGGGCAAGCGAGACTGCCCGCGGTGCGGTCCTCAGGCGATGTCGCCGACGACGCGGACCCGGACCCGCAGGCTGTGGCCCGGCAGGTAGGCGATCGGCAGGTCCTCCACCTCGACCGTCGAGAGACTGGCGGCGTCCGCGCCCGCGCGCACCGCGCGGTCCTCGGCGAGGCGCTGCGCCCCGTCGAGCGCCGCCTGACGGCTGGTCTCGCTGAAGATCTGATCGACCTCGCCGCTGACCTGGGCGATGGCGGCGCCCACCGCGTTGGCGACGGCCTGGTGCCCGATGCGGACCACCTCGCTGATGCCCTCGATCCTTTCGGGCACCAGGAAGGCGCCGCCGCCGACCGCGATCAGCGGCAGCGGCGCCGCGTCGACCTTCATGCGGTCGACCGCCTCGGCCACCATCTCCGCCGAACGCGCCACGGCGGACGCGACCAGCGCCCGGTCCAGCTGCCCAACCCGCTCCGGATCGCCGATCTGCGCCAGGCCGGCAGCGACCGCGATGTCGGTCATGGTCAGGCGCTCGCCGCCGAAGACCAGCGCTTCATCCGGCAGACGGTATCCGGTGCTCTGGGGACCGACGGCCAGCGGCTCCGGCTGGACCAGGCTGCCGCCGCCGAGGCCGATCGACAGCAGGTCGGGCATGCGGAACAGGGTCCGCACGCCGCCGATCTCGACCGCGCTGTTGGCCTCGCGCGGGAAGCCCCGGCGCAGGTGGCCGACGTCGGTCGTGGTGCCGCCGACGTCGGCCACCATGGCGTCGTCGAGGCCGGTCAGGTAGGCGGCGCCGCGCATCGAGTTGGTCGGCCCGGAGGCGAAGGAATAGACGGGGAAGGCCTCGGCGAAGGCCGCCCGCATCACCGTGCCGTCGTTCTGGGTCAGGTAGAGGGGCGCTTCGACGCCGCTGTCGCGCATGGCGTCCTCGAAGGCCCGGGTCGTGCGGCGTGCCAGATCCGACAGGCAGGCGTTCAGGAGCGTGGCGTTCTCGCGCTCCAGGAGGCCGATCCGGCCCAGGTCATGGGACCGCGTGATGACGACGTCCGGCGCCTCCTCGCGCAGGATCTCCGCGGCCTCGGTCTCGCAGGCGGCATTGAGCGGAGAGAAGATCGCGGCGAGGCCGACCGCGCGCGCTCCCGAATCGGCGATCCGCTTGGCCACGTCGCGCATGGCCCTGCGGTCGAAGGGCACGAGGGGCCGCCCGTCGTACTCGTGGCCGCCTTCTATCATGTAGACGCCGCCGTCGACCTGCGCCGCCAGGTCGCGGGGCCAGTCGACGAAGGGCGGCAGGGCGGCGCTGGCCGGCAGGCCGATGCGCAGCGCCGCGGTCTTGACCAGCCCGCGGCGCTGGACCACCGCGTTGGTGAAGTGGGTCGTCCCCAGCATGACCGCGTCGATCCGGCCCAGGCTCTCGCCGGCCGCCGCCACCAGGTCCTGCAGCGCCTTGAGCACGCCGCCGGTGACGTCCTCGGTGGTCGGCGTCTTGACCGCCCGGGCGACGCCCGACTCGGTGACCAGGACGGCGTCGGTGTTGGTGCCGCCGACGTCGATGCCGATGCGCCTCATCGCGCCGCGCCCTCGAAGACCGAACGGAACTCCAGGTCGTAGCCGAAGGCGCGCGGTCCGACGTGCTCCAGGCCCTTGGGCGTCAGCAGGACCGGGGGCGCGGGCAGGACGATCACGGTCACGCGCTGGCCGTAGCGCAGGGTCTCGGTGCCGATGGCCTCGCCGCTGACGCTGTCCAGCACGCAGATCAGGTCGGGGGTCATGACCCGCGGCTCGCCGTCGACCCAGCCGACGGCGAACTCGTTCTGGAAGGCCAGGCGCAGCGACCGGCCGCGGTGATCGTCCAGGCCCTCGACCCGGGCCTCGCCGCGGAGGAAGCCGCCGGTCGCGCGGCGTTCGAGGTCCGCGATCTTGCCCTTGAAGATCAGCCGGCCGTCCTCCGCCTCCAGCAGGGCGGCGATGGGGTCCTCGTGGCGCCCGCGCGCCGCCAGCACGACCTTGCCGATGGCGACCGCCTTGGTGACCGTGTGCAGGATGGCGCAGTCCCTGACTTCGCGGCCGCAGCGCGGCGCCTTGCAGGTCGCGGCGATGGAGCCGACCTCGGTGCAGACCTTGCGGCTGATGCGCTCCATCCACTTCCAACTGGCGGCGCGGGTGACGATGACCTCGTTGTCGCGGATGTCGGCCAGGGTCAGGGGAAACATCGGCAGGTCGTGGATCGCGAAGGAGGTCATCTGTGCCTCGGGGAAGGCCCGGCCCATGGCATCCGCGTCGACCACCGGCAGTCCGGTCACGGCGGCCACCAGGAAGGGCTGAAAGGCGTTGCCGCCGCCGATCTCCACCGACATCACGGCGCGGAACCTGCGTCCCAGGTAGTCCTCCATCATGCGCACCGGCTTGGCCGCGAAGTCTGGATCGGACAGCCGCTCCTGCCCGACCAGGGGCGCACCCTGGTTCGAGACCACCGCGACAAGGTCGTCGTCGGCCAGGTCCGCCGGGTCCAGGACCTGCACGCTGGCGCCCTGCTCGTAGAGCCGGCGCAGGTTGAGATAGCTGAAATAGGGGCTGCCGCCGCCGCCCGTCCCCAGGATCCAGGCCCCCACGGCGAGCGGCTCGATGTCCTCCCGGTCGAATGTCCGCAGGCCCATACGCCCCTCTGTCCTTGCCTCTGCGCGCTTCTTTCGGTTCGAGACGATATGGTATCCTGACAAGCGAAGGAATACGGTCGGCTACGTATCGGCATCCGTCCGCCCCGGGTGCTATGATCGGCTCCGGGGAGTTGTGCGATGGGACAGACCGTCCGCCTGGAAGCGGGCCTCTCTGGCAAGAACGGCGGCAAGGCGGCGGCCCAGCGGGTCGCCTTCCTGACCATCGGCCAGAGCCCGCGCGCGGACGTGGTCCCGGAAATCCTGAGCCATCTCGACGCGGACATAGAGGCCCTGGAGTACGGCGTCCTGGACGGCATGGAGCGTCATCAGCTCGGTGCCCTGGCGCCCGGGCCCGGCGACGAGAGCCTGATCACCCGCTTGAACGACGGCAGCGACGTGCTGCTGTCCAGGGCCTGGATCCACCAGCAGGTCCAGGAGATGTGCCGGCAGATCCTGGACGACCGGATCGACCTGATCGTGCTGCTCTCGACCGGCCTGTTCACGCGCTTCCGGCCCCTCTGCACGACCATCAACAGCCAGCGCGTGATCGACCGGACCATCGAGGCGCTGGCCGCGGCGGGCCAGAACATCGGCCTGATCGTGCCGCTGGTCGGGCAGATCGGGGAGTTCATCAGCCGAGGCGCGGGGGCGCACGCGACCCGCGGCGCCGCGGCCTTGCCCGGCGACCGTGCGGCCCTGGCTCGGGCGATCCGCGACCTCGGGGCCTGCGACATCGTCATCCTGCACTCCATCTCCTACGGTGAGGCGGACCGCGAGGCGGTGCGCGCCGAGAGCGGCAAGCCGGTGGTCCTGGCCCGGCGCGCGGTCGCCGGCGCCCTCTGCGCGGCGCTCAACGCCCTGGGCGTCGATGCGACCCTGGACGGCGACGAATCCTTGAGCGCCCGCCTGCGCCGGCTCAGCCCACGCGAGCGGGAAGTCCTGGTGCAGATCGGCGAAGGCCTTTCGAACAAGGAGATCGCCCGCCTGCTGGGCATCAGCCACCGGACGGTGGAGGTCCATCGGGCACGGGTCATCGACAAGCTGCATACGGCCTCGCTCCCCGACCTGCTGCGCGCCGGCATCTGGATCGATCAGATCTGATACCGAGGGGCTCCGCCCCGCCTCGGCGCGCCGGCGATACGTGTTCGTACGTATTCCCGGCCCCGGACGCCTTGGATAAGCTTTTCCAATCGACACAGAGGCTGGCGATGGGGCAGCGGCGATGGACCGGAAACGCTTCGCGATGGTGACGATCGGCCAGGCGCCGCGGGTCGATCTGGTGCCCGATCTCTGCGCGGGCCTGCCGGTCGAGGTGATCGAGTGCGGCGCCCTGGACGGGCTGGACGATCGCGAGATCGACGCCCTGGCGCCCGCCGCCGGCGAAGCGCGCCTGGTGACCCGCCTGAGGGACGGCCGCGAAGTCACCATCGCCAAGACCGCCGCCGAGGAACGGGTCGAGGCCCTGCTGAGGGCGCTGGACGCGCAGGCCCTGGACGCCATCGTGCTCCTGTGCACGGGCCGGTTCGGTCAGCTCAAGCTGCGCACGCCCCTGGTCGAATCGCAGATCGTCGTCGACGAGACCGTGGCGACCCTCGCGGGCTCCGTCGACCGGCTGGGCATCCTGCTGCCGCATCGGGAGCAGATCGCGGAGTTTCACAAGACTGCGGCGGCCGGTGACCGGCTGCGCTTCAGCCACGCCTCGCCTTACGGCGGACAACGCTTCACGGAGGCCGGCCGCGAGCTCGCCGACTGCGACGTCGTCGTGATGCACTGCATGGGCTACAGCACGGCCATGCAGCAGGCGGTGGCCGCGGCCTCGGGCCGGCCGGTGCTCCTGGCGCGGCAGATCGTCGCCGGCGCGCTCCGGGATCTGGCGCGACCGCCAGAAGCGAGCCAGGCGCCCGGCTTGGCGCAGGCATGAAACAAGACGGACAGGGAGGAACCAAGAAAAATGCAGAAGCTTTCTCGTCGTTTCGCGCGCTTGGCCGCGTTGCTGATGGCCGCCGTCCTCGTTGCCGGCGGCCCGGCGGCGGAGACCGCGCAGGCCTTCGAACGGGTGGGCGACAAGTTCATCCTGGTGTTCGGCGGCCGCCAACCCGTGCCGCAGCTCGATCCCAGCCAGAAGTACGACTGGTCGACGCGGATGATGCAGCAGGCCCTCTACGACGCCCTGGTCAAGTACGAAGGCGATCCGCCCGAGATCAAGCCCTGGCTCGCGGAACGCTGGGAGGTCTCGCCGGACGCCAGAATCTGGACCTTCCACCTGGTCAAGAACGCCAAGTTCCACAACGGTGATCCGGTCGACGCCGAGGCCGTGCGCTTCTCCTTCGAGCGCACCTTGAAGATCAACAAGGGCCCGGCCTGGATGCTGTCCTCGGTCCTCAAGCCCGAAGGCATCGTGGTGGTCGACCCCCATACCATCCGCTTCGAGCTGACCGATCCCTTCGCGCCCTTCCTGTCCTTCGTGCCCTGGTGGTACGTCATGAACCCGAAGCAGGTTCTCGCCAACCAGGAGGGCGACGACCTGGGCCAGAAGTGGCTGACCGACAACGCCGCCGGCAGCGGCCCCTTCAAGATCAAGCGCTGGGAACAGGGCGTGCTCTACGAACTGGAGGCCGTGCCGGACTACTGGAAGGGCTGGCGTCAGGAGAAGCCGCTCGCCGGCGTCATCTACAAGCTGATCCGCGAGGCGGCCTCCCAGAAGGCGGCATTGCAGCGGGGCGAGGTGGACATCGTCGAAGGGCTGTCCCCCGAGGACTTCGACATCGTCGCGAAGTTGCCGGGCATCAAGGTCGAGAACCACCCCGGCATGACCACCTTCGGCATCAAGTTCAACGTTCAGCGGCCGCCGATGGACGACGTCAACCTGCGCAAGGCGGTCGCCCACGCCTTCGACTACGAGGCCTTCCTCAAGATCTACAACGGCAACGCCAAGCTGCAGACCAGCCCCTTCCCCTTCGCCACCAAGGGCCACATCGACGTGCCCGGCTTTCCCCGGCAGGATCTGGAGAAGGCCCGGGCGTACCTGGCCAAGTCCAAGTATCCGGACGGCGGGATCGAGCTGGAGTACGTCTACGTCCAGAGCCTGGAGGAGGAGCGCAAGATGGGCCTCGTGCTCATCGACAACCTGAAGCCGCTCAACATCTCGGTCAAGATGGTGCCCCTGACCTGGCCCAACATGACGGCCCGCGGCGCCAAGGTGGAGTCCTCGCCCGACTTGATGGCGATCTTCGCCACCCCCGTCGCGACCGACCCCGACGCCGTGGCCTTCCAGTACCACAAGGAGAGCTGGGGCAAGTACTACGGCACCAGCTACTACGACAACGAGAAGGTCTGGTCGCTGATCGAGCAGGGCCGTCGGATCGCGGACTGGAACGAGCGGGCGCCGATCTATGCCGAGATCCAGAAGCTGATCGCGGCGGACCAGCCGGAGATCTTCGGCATGCTGGCCAACCGGCGCTGGGCCATGCGCGACTACGTCAAGGGCTTCCAGTTCTCGCCGGTCCGCTTCACGGGCGAGGTCGATCTCTATACCCTCGAGATCGGCGAGTAGCGGCGAGCGGCACCGCCCCCGGACCCGCGCCGGATACCCCGGGGCGGGCCGCAGCCCTCCGGGTGACGGGCGGGGGATCTTGGAATCGTTAACGGACGTGGTCCATGGCGCTCTTCGTGCTGAAACGCGCATTGCTGCTCGGCCTGATGCTGATCGGGCTGATCCTGATCATGTTCACGATCTCCCACGTCGCGCCCGGAGATCCGGCGGCAGTCGCCGCGGGCCCGGACGCCACGCGCGAGATGGTGGAGGTCATCCGCAGGGAGTACGGCCTCGACGAGCCGCTGCCCATGCAGTTCTGGATCTATCTGACCAACGTGCTGCAGGGCGACCTCGGCCGCTCGATCCGGACCACCCGCGACGTGACCCACGACCTGTTGCGCTACTTCCCGGCGACCTTCGAGCTTGTCATGGTCGCCATGCTGCTGGCGGTGCTGATCGGCGTGCCGCTGGGCATGCTGGCCGCGGTGTTCCGGGACCGCGGCCTGGACCACGGCATCCGTCTGGTCTCCGTCTCCAGCGTCGCGCTGCCGATGTTCTGGCTGGGGCTGCTGCTGCAGCTCTTCATCTCGCTCAAGCTGGGCTGGCTGCCCCTCGGCGGGCAGCTCGGGCTGCTCACCGAGCGCCCGGCGCCGATCACCCACCTGATCCTGGTCGACGCCCTGCTGCGCGGCGAGCTCGACGTGTTCCGCGAGGCCCTGGCCCATATCGTCCTGCCGGCCGTCGCGCTCAGCGCGCCGGCCCTGGCGGCCATCATTAGGGTCAACCGGGCCGAGATGATCGAGGTCCTGCACCAGGACTTCATCGTTACCGCCCGGGCCCACGGCATCCCGCAGTTCCGCATCGTGGCGGTCTACGCCCTGCGCAACGCCATGATCCCGACCCTGGCCATGATCGGCCTGCGCTTCGGCTGGATGCTCGGCGGCACGGTCCTGGTCGAGGGCGTCTTCGACTGGCCCGGCATCGGGCTCTACGCCGTTCAGTCCGCCGTCAATTCCGACTTCCAGCCGGTGATGGGCGCGACGCTGCTGATCGGCTTCAGCTTCATGTTCGCGAACTTCCTGATCGACATCGCCTACGGCTGGCTCGATCCGCGGCTGCGGGAGGCGCAGTGAGGCATGAGCGCCGGCGGTGACGCGACGACCCCAGCCCCGCGCCGCGGCCTCGCCGACTGGCGGCAGCGCCACGCCAGCACGCTGCGCAGCCTCAGGCTCTACGCCCACACCTTTTCGCGCAGCGTCTCCTCCATGCTGGGGCTCGGCCTGGTCCTGCTGTTCTTTCTGCTGGTGCTGATCGGCCCCTGGATCGTGCCCTTTCCCGAGGACGCCCGCGGCGCCGTCAACCTGGACATCAAGCTGCAGGCGCCCGACGCCACCCACTGGTTCGGCACCGACGAGGTCGGCAACGACATCTTCACCCGGGTCGTCCTGGGCACCCGTGTCTCCTTCCAGATCGGGCTGATCGTGGTCGCCGTCGCCATGGTCATCGGCGTGCCGCTGGGCATCGTCGCCGGGCTGGCCGGCGGCTGGCTGCACGAGACCATCATGCGGGTCACCGACGTCTTCCTTTCGGTTCCGGGCCTGGTCCTGGCGCTGGCCGTGGTCGCCGTCCTGGGACCCGGCATTCTCAATGCGATCCTGGCCCTGGCCCTGGTCTGGTGGCCCGGCTACGTGCGTCTGATCGAGAGCAAGACGCTGGCGCTGAAGTCCGAGCCCTTCGTGGACGCCGCGCGCGCGGTGGGCGCCGGCACGGCGCGCATCGTCTTTCTCCACATTCTGCCCAACTGCGTCTCGCCCATCGTGGTCAAGGCGAGCATGGACATGGGCCTGGCGATCCTGGCCGCCGCCAGCCTCGGCTTCATCGGCCTCGGCGCCCAGCCGCCGCACCCGGAGTGGGGCGCCATGATCTCCATCGGGCGGCACTACCTGCCCGACTTCTGGTGGTACTCGACCTTTCCCGGTCTGGCGATCTACCTGACCGTGCTCGGCTTCAACCTGCTGGGCGACGGGCTGCGCGACATCCTCGACCCCAAGACCCGGAGCCGCTGATGCCCGGCCCGGCGCCGCTGCTCGAGCTCCGCGACTACAGCCTGTCGATCGACTCCTTCGACGGCCGGCTGCAGGTCCTGGACGGGGTGAGCTTCCGGATCGATCCGGGCGAGGTGGTGGGCATCGTCGGCGAGACCGGCTGCGGCAAGTCGATCACGGTGAAGTCGGTCATCGGCCTGGTGCCGAGCCCGCCCGCGAAGGTGGAGGCCGGATCGGTCTCCTTCGACGGCCGGGACATCACGGCGGCCGAAGAAGCGACCATCCGCCGGCTGCGGGGCCGCGAGGTCGCCATGATCTTCCAGGACCCGATGACCTACCTGAACCCGCTCTTCACGGTCGGACGCCAGCTCTCCGACGTGATCCGCGCCAAGGAGGCGCTGGACCCCGCGGCCGCGCCCCGGAGCCGTACCGAGCGCCGGGCCAAGGCGCTGGAGCTGCTCGG
>JAKSBE010000447.1 GCA_022361275.1 Kiloniellales bacterium | reverse complement strand
GTAGGCCGTGAACTCTGCACCGCCAGCTTCCGCCAAAACCTTCGTGATCGCCGCCGTCAGCGTCGTCTTACCATGGTCAACGTGACCGATCGTCCCGACATTGCAGTGCGGCTTCGTCCGCTCGAACTTCGCCTTGGCCATCGGTATTCGTCTCCGTGTTTAAGCGGTGCTCTAGTTGTTTCTCGAACCTGTTCCGGGCACGCCGGATCAGGCCAGCTTCTTTACGATCTCGTCGGCGACGGACTGCGGCACCTGCGCGTAGTGATCGAAGTGCATGGTGTACTGGGCCCGCCCCTGGCTCATCGAGCGCAGGGTGTTGACGTAGTTGAACATGTTGGCGAGCGGCACCTGCGCCTGGATCATCTTGGCGTTGCCGCGGTCCTCGACGCCGGTCGGCTGGCCGCGCCGGGCCTGCAGGTCGCCCATGACGTCGCCGAGGTAGTCCTCGGGCGTCACCACCTCGACCCGCATCATCGGCTCGAGCAGCACCGGACCGGCCTTGCCCACGCCCTCGCGGAAGGCCTGGCGGGCGGCGATCTCGAAGGCCAGGACGCTGGAGTCGACGTCGTGGCTGGCGCCGTCGACCAGGGTCGCCTTGAAGTCGATCACCGGGAAGCCGGCGATGATGCCGCTCTCGCGCGCGCCCTTCAGGCCCTTGTCCACGCCCGGGATGTACTCCTTCGGGACCGAGCCGCCGACGACCGCGCTATCGAAGACGAAGCCCTCGCCCGCCTCGAGCGGCTCGAACTGAATCTTGACCCGGGCGAACTGGCCCGAACCGCCGGTCTGCTTCTTATGGGTGTAGTCGACCTCGGCCGCCCGGGTGATGGTCTCGCGGTAGGCGACCTGCGGCGCGCCGACGTTGGCGTCGACCTTGAACTCGCGCTTCATGCGGTCGACCAGGATCTCGAGATGCAGTTCGCCCATGCCCTTGATCACGGTCTGGCCGCTCTCCTGGTCGGTCGAGACCTGGAAGGACGGGTCTTCCTGCGCCAGGCGGCCCAGGGCCACGCCCATCTTCTCCTGGTCGCCCTTGGTCTTGGGCTCGACCGCGACCTCGATGACCGGGTCCGGGAATTCCATCCGCTCCAGGATGATCGGGCTCGCCGGGTCGCAGAGCGTCTCGCCGGTGGTGGTGCCCTTAAGGCCGGCGATGGCGACGATGTCGCCGGCGTAGGCCTCCTTGACGTCCTCGCGGTCGTTGGCGTGCATCAGCAGCATGCGGCCGACGCGCTCCTTGTTCTCCTTGACCGAGTTCAGCACCTGGGTGCCGCTCTTCAGCACGCCGGAGTAGACGCGCACGAAGGTCAGGGAACCGACGAAGGGGTCGGTCATGATCTTGAAGGCCAGCGCCGAGAGCGGCTCGCCGTCCGAGCTCTCGCGGGACATCGGCTCGTCGCTGTCGGGCTTGACGCCCTTGACCGCCGGCACCTCGGCCGGCGACGGCAGGAAGTCGACGATCGCGTCCAGCAGGGGCTGCACGCCCTTGTTCTTGAAGGCCGTGCCGCAGAGCACCGGCACGAAGGCGAGTTCGCAGGTGCCCTTGCGGATGCAGCGCTTGAGGGTCTCCTCGTCGGGCTCGTTGCCCTCGAGATAGGCCTCCATCGCGGCGTCGTCCTGCTCGACCGCCAGCTCGATCAGCTTCTCGCGGGCCTCGGCCGCGGTGTCGGCCAGATCCGCCGGGATGTCCTGGTATTCGAAGTCGGAGCCCAGCTTCTCATCCTTCCAGACCGCGGCCTTCATCTTGACCAGGTCGACGACGCCCTTGAAGTCGCTCTCGCCGCCGATCGGCAGCTGCACCACCAGGGGCTGGGCGCCGAGGCGGTCGACGATCATCGACACGCAGCGCTCGAAGTCGGCGCCGACGCGGTCCATCTTGTTGACGAAGCAGATCCGCGGCACCTGGTACTTGTCGGCCTGGCGCCAGACGGTCTCGGACTGGGGCTCGACGCCGGCGACCGCGTCGAAGACGGCGACCGCGCCGTCGAGCACACGCAGCGAGCGCTCGACCTCGATGGTGAAGTCGACGTGGCCCGGGGTATCGATGATGTTGATCCGGTGGTCGTTCCAGAAGCAGGTTGTCGCGGCCGAGGTGATGGTGATCCCCCGCTCCTGCTCCTGCTCCATCCAGTCCATGACCGCGGTGCCCTCGTGGACCTCGCCGATCTTGTAGGATCGCCCGGTGTAGTAGAGCACCCGCTCGGTCGTCGTGGTCTTGCCGGCGTCGATATGCGCCATGATTCCGATGTTTCGGTAGCGCTGCAGCTCGGTGGATCTAGCCATGACGCTTAACTCTCCGGAATTCGCTTACCAGCGGTAATGCGAGAAGGCCTTGTTGGCCTCCGCCATACGGTGGGTGTCTTCGCGCTTCTTGACCGCGGTGCCGCGGTTCTCCGCGGCGTCCATCAGCTCGTTGGCCAGGCGGTCGATCATGGTCTTCTCGCCGCGGCCGCGGGCGGCCCCGATCAGCCAGCGGATGGCCAGGGCCTGGGCCCGGTCCGGACGGACCTCGACCGGCACCTGATAGGTCGCGCCGCCGACCCGGCGCGAGCGCACCTCGAGGTCCGGCCTGACGTTGCCCAGGGCCTCGTGGAACAGCTTCAGCGGGTCCTGCTTGGCGCGATGCTCCATCCGGTCGAAGGCGCCGTAGACGATCCGCTCGGCGACCGACTTCTTGCCGTCGTACATCAGGTTGCTCATGAACTTGCTGAGCACGACGTCCCCGAACTTGGGATCCGGGAGAACTTCTCGCTTCTCGGCGCGATGGCGACGCGACATGCTTCCAGACTCCCTTACTTCGGCCGCTTGGCGCCGTACTTGGAGCGGCGCTGCCGGCGATCCTTGACGCCCTGGGTGTCGAGGGTGCCGCGGACGATATGGTAGCGGACGCCGGGCAGATCCTTCACGCGGCCGCCGCGGATCAGCACCACGGAGTGCTCCTGCAGGTTATGGCCCTCGCCCGGGATGTAGCTGACAACCTCATGGCCGTTGGTCAGGCGCACCTTCGCGACCTTCCGCAAGGCGGAGTTGGGCTTCTTCGGCGTCGTGGTGTAGACGCGCGTGCAGACGCCACGCTTCTGCGGACAGGCCTCAAGCGCCGGCACCTTGTTGCGCTCGACGGGCTTCTGCCGCGGCTTGCGGATCAGCTGGTTGATTGTCGGCATGCAGGCTTTTCC
>JAKSBE010000194.1 GCA_022361275.1 Kiloniellales bacterium | reverse complement strand
GATCGCCAGCAAGGCCGAGCTGGTCAACTTCTTCGGACGCCTCGAGCAGGCCCTGGACGAGACGGGCTTCCTGGTGCCGGTCGAGAAGCGGCCGGTCATGGTCCGCAACATCCGCAACCTCTTCACCCGGGCCGAGCTGACTGCCCAGGAGGTCCAGACCCTGCACGGCATCCTCAGCGCCCTGCGCAGGGGCGGCCGCGAGCGTTAAAAAAAAGGGGTCAGTAAAAAAAGGTAGAAAAAGGGGTCAGAGTCATTTTTCGCCTGAGGCGCAGATGCTGCTTCAGTGCACCGGCATGGCGAAAAATGACTCTGACCCCTTTTTCTACCTTTTTTTACTGACCCCTTTTTTAACGCTCGCGGCCGCCCCTCACCCAGCTCCGGCCCAGGTCCGTTAGCGGTGGGAGGGTGAGGGGCGACCGCTCGGACCTCGCCGAAAAACGCCTTGAGCCACGGTTTGACAAATCCGCCGGCGGGCCTATAGTCCGGCCGCCAATTTCCGGGAACGTGGGCTGGGCGCCTCAGGCTCAGACCCCGCCCGCCCCGAAAAGATCCTTCTGGATCAAGGGGCCGGGACTACCGGGACAAGAACAGGACAAGAATAGAAGGAACCGACAGCAGATGTCGAAGCGTCAGACCTCCAAGTACAAGATCAACCGCCGCCTGGGCGTCAACCTCTGGGGCCGGCCCAAGAGCCCGGTCAACAAGCGCGAGTACGGCCCGGGCCAGCACGGCCAGCGCCGCCGCAAGCCTTCGGACTTCGGCACCCAGCTGATGGCCAAGCAGAAGCTCAAGGGCTACTACGGCAACATCGGCGAGAAGCAGTTCCGCCGCTACTACGCCGAGGCGGTGCGCCGGCGCGGCGATACCGGCGAGAATCTGGTCGAGATCCTGGAGCGGCGCTTGGACGCCCTGGTCTACCGGGCCAAGTTCGTGCCGACGGTCTTCGCCGCCCGGCAGTTCGTCAACCACGGCCACATCCAGGTCAACGGCAAGCGGGTGACCATTCCCTCCTATCAGCTGCGCGACGGCGACGAGGTTCAGATCAAGGCCAAGAGCCGGGAGCTGCCGCTGGTGCTCGACGCCGTCCAGTCGGTCGAGCGTGACGTGCCCGATTACATCTCGGTCGACTACAACCAGATGAAGGCCCAGTTCGTCCGCGGCCCCAAGCTGGCCGACGTGCCCTACCCGGTCCAGATGGAGCCGAACCTGGTGACCGAGTACTACTCGCGCTGACGCAGCGGCGCGCCCGAACGGTCAACGGCCCGCTGCCGGAGAGGCAGCGGGCCGCTTCGTGTCTCGGCCTCCGAAGGCGCGGGGGCTAGTTGATCTCGCCCATCTTGGCCAGGAGGTCGCGGTGGATGTCGCGCTCCTGGAGCCAGTAGCTCTTGAGTTCCTTGCCGGTCAGGAAGTGGCCGCGGAGGCTGGCCTGATTCATGTAATCCTGCCAGTCCTTGGATTCATAGACCTCGCGGAAGAGGTCCTGATAGAAGGCGGCGGCTTCCTGGCTCATCCCCGGTGGGCCGACGATGCTGCGCTGCATGAAGTAGATCATTTCGCGCCCCCTTTCCTTGAAGGTCGGCACGTCGGTGAACATGTCGAGGCGCTCCGGCGTGAAGACCGCCAGTGGCCGGGTCCGCCCATCCAGGTAATAGTCTTCCTGCTCCGCGGGGTTGTTGACCGTCGAATCGGCGCGCTTCTCGGCCAGCTCCTTGGCGACCCGGCCGCCGCCCCTGAAGGGCACGTACTTCATCCGGAGGCCGTAGGCGGCGTTGAGGGTATCGGTCAGCAGGTTGTCCTCGGAAGACTTGCCGGTGCCGGCCATGATCCATTTGTCGCCCTTGGCCTTGGCCGCGGCGACGAAATCGTCCAGGGACTGGATCTGGCTGTCCGTGTGCACCCAGAGCACGAAGGTGTCCTCGGCCATGCGGCCGATCGGGGTGAAGGTGTCGATGTCGATCTTCAGTTCGGGCCGGCGCAGCGGCGTGGTGTAGAAGCTGTTCAGGGTCACCATGACGATGTGTGGATTGCCGCGGTTCTTTGCCATGTAGGCCAGTGCCTCGGCGCCCGATCCCTCTGGCTTGTTGACCGGGACGAAGGGCACCGGCGAGAGTTCCTCGTCCTCGATGATGCGCTTGAAGCGCCGCGCCATCTTGTCGGCGCCGCCGCCCTTGCCGGCCATGATCACGAGCTCGACCGGTTGCCGCGGCTCCCAGCTCTGCGCCTCCGCGCCGCCGGGAAAGACGCCCAGGCCGAGGACGGCGGCCAGGCAGATTCCCAAAACCAGACTTCCGAGTGACCCTGCTTTCGCCATACTTCTCCTCCTGGTGACGAAGCCAGCACTGATCCTGGCCGGAGCTCTAGCGGCCATCGCTGACGCTGCACCCTGGGACCCAGGGGCCGAAGATCTGCAACCAACCCGATTTTGCAGCTTAGGACTTCTCGCGCAAGCGGCTGGACCCGAAGCTTTGCTTCGGCCTGCCGTTCGAGCGACCCCTTCCGATCGGGTCCCAAGCGCTGTTTCCATGATCGCCGAAGGATATACGTGATCTCCGGCGGCGGTGGCGACGCAAAAGGCCGCCCCCACAAAAAAGACACAGACGACAGACAAAAGCCATAGCCTTTCCGCAGCATGACTAATCTCAAAACAATTTCGGGTTGTTGCTTGGGCCTCCGCTGTGCTTTATCTTCCTTGGCCAGTCACACGCGCTGGCAACTCCATTGCATTTGTTGTACATGGAGAAGATCATACCCCACTAGGCATATATCTGGACCTTCACGCAGGGGTGGTGATCTCCCTTCCGAGCTTCTGCAAACAGGAGGCGATTGAGCATGTTGAGGCCAGGAGGACCTTTTAGGTTTACGCTCCTACTCTGTGCCGCGGTCGTTGTGGCGGCCACAAGCGCAAACGCGGAAAGCTATTTCCAGCTTAGGAAGAAGGTCAACGCCAACACGGTGCGCATCGTCACCGGCAGCATCGAGGACACGGCCTTCCGAATCGGCGCCGACATGTCCTCCGTCCTGGACAGGGGCGACGACCTGCGGATCCTGCCGATCATGGGCAAGGGCTCGCTCCAGAACGTCACCGACATCCTCTACCTCAAGGGTGTGGATCTCGGCATCGTTCAGTCCGACGTCCTGACCTATGTGCGCGACCGGAAGATCCACAAGGGCCTGGACCGGCGCCTGAACTACATCACCAAGCTCTACAACGAGGAGTTCCACCTGCTCGCGCGCAAGCAGGTCCGGAGCCTGAAGGAGCTTTCCGGCAGGCGGGTCAACATCGGCACGCCGGGCAGCGGCTCGACGGTGACAGCCTCGATCGTGTTCCAGACCCTCGGTGTCCAGATCAATCCGACCAATTACGACCAGGCGCTGGCTCTGGAGATGCTGAGGACCGGCAAGATCGACGCCATGGTCTCGGTGGCCGCGAAGCCGACCGATCTGTTGAGCACGGTCCGAGCCGAGGACGGGCTTCATCTGCTGGAGATCCCGCGGACCCCGGCCCTGCTGCAGACCTATCTGCCGGGGCGGCTGAGGCCGGACGACTATCCGAAGCTGATCCCTGCCGGCAGCGAGGTCGAGACCCTTTCCGTCGGTGCCGTGCTCGCGGTCTTCGCCTGGAAGGAGGACACCAAGCGCTTCCGGAACGTCGAGCGCTTCGTCAACGCCTTCTTCGACAACATCGCGGAGTTCCAGAAAGCGCCGCGGCACCGGAAGTGGACCGAGGTCAGCCTTCAGGCTTCCGTGCCCGGCTGGACCAGGTTCCCGGCTTCGGAGACCTGGCTGCAGAGGCGGCTCGCCTTGGCCCGCTCCGGCTCCGGCGGTGGCCAGCAGGACCAGCAGTTGCAGGCCGCCTTCAAGGCCTTCCTGGAAAAGGAGGCTCCGGGCCTGGCCGAGCAGATGAACCAGCGCCAGCAGGACGAGCTGTTCCAGCGCTTCCTGATCTGGGCCAAGGAGAATCAATAGCCGGTCGCGATGCGATCTCAGGGATGCGGGCCGCCGGCTGGATCGCCGGCGGCTCTTTTTTCTCGCCGCGCCTTTTTTCTGGCCACTTGTCCTTTGCGCCGGGATCTTCAGGGCGTCGGGGCCGCCGCCTCCTCGGGGGCGAAGGCGACCTCGACATGGTTGCCGTCGGGGTCGCGCAGGTGGACTTGGCGGATGCCCCACGCGGGGCACGGTTCGAAGGTCGTAGGCGATCCCGGCGGCGTGTAGCCGCTTCAGGAAGGCCTCCAGCCCGCTCGCCGTAAAGGCGAAGTGTTCGATGCCCGAGCTTCCCCCGTCGCCAGCGGGAGTCTCGATTTCGACCAGGTGGATGGCGGCCTTGGTCCCGCAGTAGAGCCAGGTGCCGTCGAAGCTGAAGGGCGGCCGCGGCCCGACTTCCAGGCCCAGGACCTCCCGGTAGAAGCGGACCAGATCCGGGCTCCGGGCGGTGCGGATGTTGACGTGGTCGAGATCGAGCAGGGCCATGACCGCTTCAGTCTGGCCAAGGCCGCGGAAAACGCAAGGGCCGCCTCGATCAGGCGGCCCGTCTCGCTTCTCCGTCGGTCCCGACCGCTCAGGCGACGGCTTCGGTCTTGACGCCGCTTTTTGACAGGAGATCCTGCAGCTCGCCGCTCTGGAACATCTCGCGGATAATGTCGCAGCCGCCGACGAACTCGCCCTTCACGTAGAGCTGCGGGATGGTCGGCCAGTTGGTGAACTCCTTGACCCCCTGGCGCAGGCCCGGATCCTGCAGGACGTCGACGCCCTTGAATTTGACGCCCAGGTGGTTGAGAACCTGAACCACGGTGGCGGAGAAGCCGCACTGCGGGAAGACCGGGGTGCCCTTCATGAAGAGCACGACCTGGTTCTCGTTCAGTTCCTGTTGGATGCGCTCGTTGATCGTCGTGTCCATGCTGTCCTCTCTTGCGGTCCGGTCCCAGGGCCGTTCCAGGGCCATCGCCCGGCGGGGTTTCAGGCCTCCGGCGGCGCCGAGGTCTGCAGGGCGAGGGCGTGAAGCTCGTTGCCCATGCGTCCCTGAAGGGCCTGGTAGACCATCTGGTGTTGCTGTACCCGGTTCTTGCCTTTGAAGGCGGAGGAGACGATGTAGGCGGCGTAATGGTCGCCGTCGCCGCGCAGATCCTCGATCTTCACCTCCGCGTCCGGCAGAGCGTCCTTGATCAGCTTCTCGATTTCCGCCGGGTTCATCGGCATGTCATTGCGTTCCCACCACTTGTTCGGTCCTAGCTGCCGGCCCTGCGGGGCCCTTCGTCCATATAGCCCGGAAGCCAGCCTTCGTGGGCGCCTGCAAGGACTTCCAGCGATATGGTGGCGCCGTCGGAAAGTGTCAACGCGGGCTCGGCCTCGGTCCGGCCGATTTCCGCGGCGGGCACGGCAGCCGCTCTGGCCATATCGAGGAGGCTCTCGGCGTCCCTCGTGGTGACAAGATAGCGTGCCTGGTCCTCGCCGAACAGCCAGGCATGTGCCGGCAGGCCGCCCTCTGCCGGCTGCTCCAGCCGGGCGCCGACCGGCTTCGCCGCCGCGAGGGCCATCTCCGCCAGGGCGACCAGCAGGCCCCCGTCGGAGACATCGTGGCAGGCGCTGACCCGGCCCTCGCCGATCAGGCCGCGCAGGAAGTCGCCGTTGCGGCGTTCGGCGGCCAGGTCCACGGGCGGCGGTGCTCCCTCCTCACGGCCCAGAATCGCGCGCAGGTAGGCGGAGGCGCCCAGGTGGCCCCGGGTCTCGCCGATCAGGAGGATTGTCTCTCCGGGCGCCTTGAGGGCGATGTCCGCGGCCTTGGCGCAGTCCTCCAGCACGCCCAGGCCGCCGATCACCGGGGTCGGCAGGATCGCCTGGCCCTGGGTCTCGTTGTAGAGCGAGACGTTGCCCGAGACGATCGGCATGTCGAGCGCCCGGCAGGCCTCGCCCATGCCCTGAACGGCGCCGACCAGCTGGCCCATGATCTCGGGCCGCTCGGGGTTGCCGAAGTTGAGGTTGTTGGTCGCCGCCAGCGGTCTGGCGCCGGCCGCGGTCAGGTTTCGGTAGGCCTCGGCGACCGCCTGCTTGCCGCCCTCGACGGGATCGGCCAGGCAGTAGCGCGGGGTGCAGTCGGTGGTGACCGCCAGGCCGCGCCGGCTGCCGTGGACCCGGACCACCGCGGCGTCGCCGCCCGGGCGGCGCAGGGTGTCGGCCATGACCATGTGGTCGTACTGCTCCCAGACCCAGCGCTTGCTGGCCAGGTCCGGGCTGCCGAGGAGCCGCTGCAGCGCCTCCAGGGGCGTCAGCGGCGCCGCGACCTCGGCCGGGTCGATCTCCGGCCGGGGCTCGGCCCTGGTCCAGGGCCGGTCGTACTCCGGCGAGGCCTCGGCCAGGGGGTCGATCGGCAGCTCGCCGACCACGGCGCCGGCCTTGCGGATCACCATGCGCCCGGTGTCGGTCAGCCGGCCGATGACCGCGAAGTCCAGCTCCCACTTCTCGAAGATGGCGCGGGCCTCGTCCTTGCGACCCGGCTGCAGCACCATCAGCATCCGCTCCTGGCTTTCGGAGAGCATCAGCTCATAGGCGGTCATCGCCTC
>JAKSBE010000501.1 GCA_022361275.1 Kiloniellales bacterium | reverse complement strand
TTTACAACCGGAGCGTTAATCATGATTGCCCGGAAAGCGAAAGAACCACAAGCGAAAACTGCATGACCGAAGGGGATTGCACGCGGCCGCGACACCCAGGGCTCGGCCCGGGTGCGCCAAGCCGGCAGGGAGACCGCCGCCGAGGAGCTTCCTTGGTATAAGCTCCCGAAAAAGGCGGGCGCCGGTCTTCCAGCGCCCGCCCTACCTTTGCAGCGATGTGCCGCGGCTACTCAGCGGGCCGGACGCCGGTGATGATCCTCTGTCCGTCCTGCTCGATGAAGGTCACCTTGACCGCTCTGCCCTCCTTCAGCTCCTCGAGGGGAAGTGCGGCGTGGACCACATAGGTGTTGCCGTCGTCCAGCTTGACGCTGCGCGACGCGGGCTCGATCGCTTCGATCGTGCCGCTCGACTCCGCGGCGCTCGCGACGCCGGCGATGCCCAGCATCGCCAGAGCGGCCATCGCTCCGACTAAAGGTTTCATGTCGCTTTCTCCCATAGTGGTCTTGGCTTCGCATTCAGGTGACCGGCGGGTAGAAAGCCGGCCGCCTTAAGCAAAAGGTGCGAAGTACCCAGTGTCGCTGCAGGGGCAAGCCCGTGTGTGCTTTATGGCTTCCAGGTCGTCGCCAGGACAAAGGTGTGACGAAGGGCGCCCGGAAGCGATGCCGGCGCGCCACCCGCAGGGGCCTCGTTTTCATGAATCCGTCCCGTCGCGCCCCGCGCCTCGCCCGACGTTTTCCTGTGGAAGTTGCGCCGCGGCAGGGCCTACATTCCGGTCGTGCTTTCGACTCCGACCCAGGCTGGACCCTGTTCCCCCGGGCCGCCCGCCGATGCCGTCCCCGACCGGAGAGGAGAAGCGATGGACGAAGACCTGACCGCCCGGGTACGCGCCATCGAGTTCCTGATGACGCGCCTTGTCGCCCACATCGCACTGCAAAGGGAGGATCCAAAATCCGCCCCGACGCTGATCGACGCGCAGCTCGACAGCCTCCTGCGGTCGGCCGAACTCGGCGCGCGGACCAAGTCGGCGCTCAGCGACATCTTCGAGGACGCCAAGCGCCTGGCAGAGGCGACCGCCAAGCAGGGGACCAAGGCCGAGCGCTAGAGCAGCCCGCCTTCGTCTCGCGGCCGCGCGGCGCGCAGGTCTGCATCGCCCGGATGGCTGCCATTCGCGCTTGTCTGCTGCGTCGGGCGCCGCCATTTGCAAACATAGACGGCCATGGGCGGCTTGCAGACATCTTGGGATGACCACCGGCCCCGAAGGCGCCGCTTCGCGCAAAGGGAGACCCGGCCGTGATCCGACACCGCATCCGTAACCTGGCCCTGGTTCTGGTCTCGCTGCTCTGCCTGGCCTTCACGGGCGGCGTCGTCGCGACCCTGATCGTCAAGCCGGAGGCCTTCCGGAGCGCCATCGGCGGGCCCTTCGCGCTGGAGGACATCGAGGGCCGGCGGATCACCGAGGCGGATTACCGCGGCCGCTTCATGATGCTCTACTTCGGCTACACCTACTGTCCCGACGTCTGCCCGACCCGGCTGCAGGAGATGACCCTGGCGCTGGAGGCGCTGGAAGCCGAGGCGCCCGAGCTGGCGGCGCGGATCACGCCGGTCTTCGTCACGGTCGACCCGCGGCGCGACACGCGCGAGGCTCTGCGCGCCTACGCCGCCCATTTCCACCCGCGTCTGGAGGCCCTGCGCGGCAGCGAGGCCGAGGTCGCCGAGGTCGTCCGGTCCTTCCAGGGCTACGTCAACTACGTGCCCCAGGCCGACGGCGCCGACTACCTGGTCGACCACACCGCCTACGTCTACCTGATGGGTCCCGACGGCGCCTACCTCACCCATTTCACCGCCTTCGACGACGAGACCGAGATGACCGCCCGGCTGGCGCGCCTGACAGACTAGAAGCAGTACTTCCAGAGGTCGTTGGCCATTGCGAGCGCCAGACCCCACTTCGCCCAGAGCAGGAAGCAGAGTGCGACGGCCGCGGAGGCCAGGCTGCCCCAGAACAGCCGGAGCAGCCAGGCCGGAACGGGCGGCGGGACGGCTTCGTTTTCGACCATGACGGAACGACCTCCAGATACCGGAGCCAGACACCGGGGCGCGAAACTACCACAGAACCGCTTGCACGTCGCCCCGGCGCCTGCTGGGCCGCACGAGCTTCCTGCTTCGCTCCGTCAGTTTGCGCCGGAACCGCGGGCGGCAGCAATCCCGTGGGCTGCAGGCGGAACCTGCGGCGCTGCGTGCAGGGAGGACTTGCCGGCGCTACTGCGGCGGGCTTCACTGGACGCCGCATGCAGCCCTCTGCCGGAGCCGAGCCCATGAGAGACGACGACGTCGACCGGATCACCTGTGCCCAGGCGGCCTTGAACGCGCTGGTCGATCACGGCGTCGACACGGTCTTCGGCATTCCCGGCATCCATACCCTCGATCTCTATCGCGGGCTGAGCCAGACCCCGCTACGCCATGTCGCGGTGCGCCACGAGCAGGGCGCGGCCTTCATGGCGGACGGATTCGCCCGGGTCGCAGGCCGGCCGGCGGGCTGCCTGCTGATCACCGGCCCCGGACTGCTGAACGCCGCCACCGGCATCGGCCAGGCCTATTCCGACAGCGTGCCGATGATCGTCATCGCGACGGTCAATGCCCTGCGCGACCTCGGCCTCGGCCGCGGCGAGATCCACGAGCTGAAGGACCAGCGGCGGGCGCTGGAGGGCGTCGTCGACTCGGTGGTCACGGTCCACGACCCCGGCGAGGTCGGCACTGCGCTCGACCTCAGCTTTGCCCGCATGACTGCGCGCCGCCCGCGTCCGACGGTGGTCGAGCTGCCCCTGGACGTGGCGGCCGCCGAGATCGCACCGCGCCGGGCCGCCGGCGCCGCCATCGCCCGGCCCGGACTGGCGCCCGCGGCGCTCGAAGCCTTGGTCGCGCGGCTGCGCAGGGCCGAGCGCCCCTTCTTCATCCTCGGCGGCGGCGCGCTCGGCGCCGAAGAGGCGCTGCGCGGCCTGACCGCGAAGCTGGGCGCTCCCGTGGTCACGACGGTCGCGGGCAAGGGCATCGTCTCCGAGGCGGGGCCGCTGGCGCTCGGCTCGGCGCTCGGGTCCGATGTGGTCAACCCTGTTATGAACGAAGCCGATCTGGTCGTCGCGGTGGGCACGGAGCTGGCCTACCTCGACCACTTCAACCGGCCCCTCGAGATCCGACCGGATCTGGTCCGCATCGACCTCGACCCCGACGTGCTGGTCCGCGACCATCCGGCCTGCCTGGCCCTGCTGGCCGACGCCCGCACCGCCATGGCCCAGGTCCTCGAGCGGATGGCGGAGGATCCGGCGCGGTCGCCTTGGCGCCGCGACGTCGCCGCGCTGCGGGAGGGCCTGCGCGACGACATGAGGACAAGACGGCCGGCCTTCTGCGCCTGCCTGGACAGCCTGCGCGCGGCGCTCGACGACGACGCCGCGGTCTTCAGCGACATGACCCAGCTGGCCTATACCGGCAACCGCTATTTCGAGTGCCGGCGCGGCGGAACCTGGCTGCACCCCGTCGGCTTCGGGACCCTGGGCTATGCCCTGCCCGCAGCCATCGGCGGCAAACTGGCAGCGCCGGCGCGGCAGGTCGTCGCCCTGGCCGGCGACTACGGCCTGGGCTTTACCCTGCAAGAGCTGGGCACCGCCGCCGAACAGGGGCTCGCCCTGCCGGTGGTGATCTGGAACAACCGCCTGCTCGGCGCCATCGATTTCCACATGCGCCGCCAGGAGATCCAGCCCCAGGCGGTGGCCCTCCAGCCGCCGGACTTCCGCGATCTGGCGAAGGCCTACGGCTGCGACTACCAGTACCTGGATTCACCGGACCCGCTGGGCACCGCCCTTGACGCCGCCTTCAGCGCCGCTGCCCCGACCCTGATCGAGATCGAGGTCGACGGCAGCTACGACAGCTGAGCGGCCCGGCTTCGACGCGCCTCCGGCCGCGGCGTCAGCGCAGCCAGACCTCGACCCGACGGTTGAGCGCCCGGCCCTTGGACGAGTCGTTGCAGGCGACCGGCATGATCTCGCTGAAGCCGAGGGTCTGGAGCCGGTCCTGCGGCAGGTCGCGGCCGCTGACCGCCAGGATCGCCGAACGGACCGTACGCGCCCGCGCCAGCGACAGCCGCCGGTTGTCCTCGAAGAGCCCGGTCGCGTCCGCGAAGCCGACCAGGAGGAACTGGCGGCCCCGCGCGGAATCGCGCTCGATCAGGCGCGCCAGCCGGCGCACGTCCTGCAGGGCCTTGTTGTCCAGCTCGCTGGAGCCCGACCTGAAGCGGAAGGTCGTCGACAGTCGCTCGGCGTTGCTCAGGTTCGAGGTGGCGCTCCGCATCAGCTCCATGTCGAAGCTCTCCGCCGACACGTCGAGGGCCGCGGCCAGCCGGTCGCCCTGCTGGCTGAACGGCAGCCGGTCGGCGGTCTGATCGATGAAGCCGATGTCGACGATGATGTCCTGCGCGTCTTCGGACAGGGCGAACTGGAGGAGTCGCTGGCCGTGGGGCGCGGTCAGGTTCGGCGTGGTGTAGAGGAAGAGCCGCCTGGACAGCGGATACTCCTCTGTCTTGACGCCGAAAGTCGAAGGCTTCTGGACGATGCCGCAGGAGCTCGAGATCGCCAGCGTCTTAGCGTTGCGCTGATAGGCGATGCCCGTGAAGCCGATCCCCGAAGGATCCGCGGCGACGGCGTCGGAAAGCTCTGCGTTGGATTCGAAACGGCGCGCCTCGCCGGAGATCTCGCGCTTGGCCGGCTTGAGCACCAGCGAGTTGAAGGTGTCGTAAGTGCCCGACTTGTTGTCCCGTGCATAGAGACTGATCCGGCCGGGCGGCAGGCCGAGCTGGGACCAATCGGAAATCTCGCCGGCGAAGACCTTGGCGAGGTCCTCACTCGAGATGCTCGACAGGGGATTGTCCGGGGACACGATCACGAGCAGACCGTCGAGCGCCAGGATGTGCTCGCGACCGGGCGAGGACATGCCGAGAAAGCCGGCCAGATCCATGAAGGTCAGCTCCTTGTCCTTGATCGGGCGCGACGACATGCCGATCTGCGCCTCGCCCCTCGCGAGGGCCGGGAAGGACGTGCCGGAGCCGTGGGACTGCAGGTCGACCACGGAGAGCTTCTTGCCGTCGCCCCCGAGAAGCTCGATCTGCACCTCCTCGGGATCCTCGCCGACGCGCTTGACGACCTTGGCGCCGATGGTCTCGGCATAGCCTTCGATCAGCGCCGGCATCAACTGCGCGCCGATCGTGTTGGAGCCGTGGATCCCGAAATCAGGACCGGCGTTCAACGCGGCCACCTGAGCCGGTGCCCCGCCCGGACAGGCGCCGCCGACGCAGTCGAACTTGTCCCGCGCGAGCCGAAGAGTGCCGAGATTCTCGAGGGCAACCGTATAGCTGGTGTCGTCGAAGCCGAGCAGTTCGCCCTTGAAGACGACCTGCGAGCCGGTCATCTGCAGGGTGATCTCCTCGGCGACGGCCGAAGGAGCCTGCAGGATCGCCGCAGCGCCCAGAAGCAAGCCCAGACCCGTGCCGAGCGTCCTGCCGGACCGCGCCAGCGGCCACCCAAGTGCCAGAGCGAACATTTCCAGGGTCGTCCTCTTCAGTTATTGATAAACAAATCGGGGATGGCCTTGGTGCTGTAGCGCGCCTGCTCGCTGAGCGTGGCGCCACAGGCCGCAGCCTCGAAAACGCCGTCCGTTCGGCTGAACTCGCCGCCGCGCGAAAGCTTCAGGACGAGGAACTCCACCTCCGCCATACGGCCGTTGCCGCAGGTCTCGCCTTCCGGCATCGAACCGCGGCTCGCGTAATCCAGCGCCAGGCGGACGACGCCGCTGTTCTGGCGCCGATGGTGCCAGAAGGTATAGACCTCGAGGTGGCTTCCGGCGTTGCCGCCGTCGCTGACATGGCTGATGAAGCCCCGCCCCCGGCCCTCCGCCCGAGCCATGCTTCGCGCGTCTTCGGGCGATGACGGCGCCGCCGCCCAGACATGGCCCGGCTTGCCGAAACCGGCCGCGTACTCGAAGGCATGGATGTCCAGGTTGACGTTGGCCGACCACAGGACCGAGACCTTCGAGACGCGCCCCATGTCGCGGGCGACGGCGTTGCGGGAAAAGGTGGAGCCGTCCTGGAACCCGATCTGAACCGGGCTGCCGTCGCCGGCAAAGCAGTCGAGAATGAAATCGAGCCGTCCGGCGCTGTCCATCCTGCGCTGAAAGGGTACGCCGACATAGGTGAAGGTCACGGTCTGGCCGGCGCGGCAGGGATCGGTGATGGAGAACTGGGTCCGGCCGCCGGAGAGCGGCAGGACGGTGATCGTCGGTTCGCCGCAGCTCTCCTGCGCCAGTTGCCCGCTCTCGGCGACGGCGGTAGAGGAGCCCGAGGCCAGCACAACCGAGGCGGGAATAGCGATCGCTACCGCGAGCATCCCGACCAGCTTCGCCGGAGACGGAATGCGATCCAGGACAGAGGTTTTCATTCAATCATCAGTTGCACCGGATCCTAGGTTCCCGCATGCAACCGCTTTCCCGTTCCTCCGCGACCTGAAGAAGTCGAGACCGGACGCGCAACGCCTGCCAGCGCCGCCGCGCGCATTCCTCCCCTTATCCACGGCCCTTCGGACCTCCCGCTCTCTCCGACTCCGCTCGACGACGCCACGCCCCGGCAGGCGCCGGATCGAGCCGCAGCGTCCCCAACACGACTTCAGTCAAAGTAGAGTCGGCAAGACCGAAGAAACTCGGACTCCTTCCTCAAGACAAAAACGTGGCCTTCTTGACCACGACCTCCCAGCCCTGACCAGACCGTAAGATGCAACTTCGTGCCGGAAGGTGTACTACAGTTTGATTACAGTTTTGTGACGCACCACTCCGACGCGCGGATTCACGAGATATCGAAGGAAGAGGCCCAGCAAAGCCGAAGCATAGAGCGGCCCCAACTCCAGAGTTCAATTCCGGGGGGCGACCTCTGCCGAGTGTCATGGTCCTGCACGCGGAGCACGGTCGGCCGCGAGCAGCTCGACCGCGGCGCGGAGGCCGCCCTCGCCGTGGGGGACGGACTTGCGGATCAAGGCGGTCTCTACGGTCGCCAGGCAGCCCAGGACCATCGGCGCGTTGAGGCTGCCCAGGTGGCCGATCCGAAAGGCCCCTCCCTCCATCGTCCCGAGACCGCCGCCCAGAGCGACCCCGTGCTCGTCGCGGACATAGTCGCGGAAGGCCTGGCCGTCGATCCCCTCCGGCATGAGGACCGTGGTCACCGAGACCGAACGCTCGGCCGGCTCCAGGGCGTTGAAGGCCAGGGCGCCGGCGCTCGCCCAGGCCGCCACCGTGGCCTGCACCGCCGCCGCGAGCCGCGCGTGGCGCGCGATCACGGCGTCCAGGCCGTCCTCGGCCAGGATGTCCAGGGCCTCGCGCAGACCGAAGAGCGTGTGCTCGGGCGCGGTCCCGCAGAAGCGCCGGTACATCTCGCGTTCCGAGCGGATCCGCCAATCCCAGTAGTAGCGGGGTCCGGCACGGGTCGCGGCCACCTCGGCGGCCCGCCGGCTCACGGCCACGGCGGCCAGGCCCGGCGGTCCCATCAGGGCCTTCTGCGAAGCCCCGACCGCGACGTCGATGCCCCAGTCGTCCATGGCGAAGGGCGCCGCGGCCAGGGAGGCGATGACGTCGACCACCAGCAGGGCCGGATGACCGGCCGCGTCGATCGCGGCACGGATCGCCGGGATGTCCGAGGTGATACCGGTCGCGGTGTCGGTCTGGACCGCGAGCACTGCCTTGATCCGGCCGACCCCGTCATCGCGCAGGGCGTCCTCCACCACCTGGGGATCGAGGGCGCGCCGGCGGTCGCCGAGGGGGCTCAGGACCTCCAGGCCGAAGGCCCGGGCATGGCCGCCCCAGCTTTGCGAGAAATGGCCGACGTCCGGCAGGAGCACGCAGTCGCCGGGCTCGAAGAGGTTGGACAGGGCGGCCTCCCAGCCGCCGTGGCCGTTGCTGGCGTAGAGGAAGACCTCGCCCTCGGTCCGGAAGATCCCCTTCAGGTCCTCGAAGCAGGACAGCGCCAGGTCGAGAAAGCGGGGATCCGAGAGGTCGTAGGGCTGACGGTGCATGGCGTTGAGTACCCGGTCCGGGATGTGCGTCGGGCCGGGCGTATGCAGGAACTCGCGTGCCGAAACGCTCAAAGTCTCTCCTGACCTTCGTCGTCGCTGTGGAGACCCCTGTGTAGCAGCCGGACCGGACGCTGGCATCCCCCCTTGCGGCAGGTTCACCCGGCGAACCTGCCCTTCGTGGCCGGCGGCTTCCGGATCGCCCGCGGCGCCGAAGGCCCCCTAGTGTCCCTTTGATTCTGCAATTCGCGAGAGCGAATTGCAGAATCAAAGGGACACTAACTTGTTGAATCTCGTGTGATTCAGCTTCCAAATCTCGGCACATGAAATGTGCCGAGATTTGGAACTATCACACCCCGGGACTAAACAACTAGCAACCCAGCCGGACGGCGCCGACCGCCGCGGCGGCCGCTGCTTGGCAGGGCGCGACCACCGACAGCCCGAGCTCGGCCTCGAGCGCCGCGCGGTAGCCGGCCACCCGGCACAGAGCCCAGGGGATCACCGCCCCGGCGCCCCTGTCATCGCGCAGATCGCCAGGATCCCGAAGCATCCTGGATCGGGGATTCAGGACCGGCGGTCGGCCAGTTTCGGGCTGGACTCGTTGCGCTGGTAGAAGATGTGCTGGCCGATCTGCGAGGTCCGGCTGAAGGCCTGGGCCCAGGTCGGGGCCACGTAGTCCGCATGGTACCACAGTGCGCCACCGGTCGGGTCCTCGCTTCCACCCCAGTAGACGGTCTGGGCGAACGACTTGCTCTTCTCCCACATGCGGAGGTTCTTGGGCCGATCGCTCAAGCCGTCGCACCACCAAGTGAACTGGCAGCGATAGCGGACCCGCTCCCCGCCCTGCTGTACGACGCGGCAGACCGTGTCGGGGAAGCGGCTGTCCTGCATGCGGTTCATCACGACATGGGCCACGGCAAGCTTGCCGGTATCGGGCTCGCCCCGCGCCTCGAAGTAGATGGTCAGCGCCAGGCAATGAATCTCGTCGCTGACCGGATGGAACAGCGGGTTCGCTTCCGCCAGGCCGGGCAGGGACGCGAGCGCCGCCTCGTTGGTCTGGTCCGAGAGGTAGCCCGGCATCGCGCCGAACTCCAAGGCCGTCCGCTCTTCGCCCGGCGGCACGCCCCCCTCGGTCGAGATCGAGGCCGACATCATCGCGAGTGGGTTGCCGCGCTCGGCCGGCCATTGGAAGTCGGCGATACGGCCCTCCATAGCACCGTCGCCGCCGACGGTCCCAAAGATCGGCAGCCGGTTCAGGCGCAGGTCGAAAAGACCCGCTGCGCCCGAAGCGGCGAGGCAGGCACAGACAAGAGCGAGTAGCCCGACACGGCGCACGAACAGCCCTCCAGAGCTGCGTTCCGCCTCCCCAGCAACGACGTCACGCCCGTCATCCGACCCGGACACACGAGCCGGAACATCGGACGCGGCGGCCGCATCCTGACCCGATCGTTCCAATGTAACCTCCCGGCCCGCCGTTTTCGGCGTCACCGCTCCCTTGAAGACTTGTTTACCCAAACTCCCGCCCTCAGTCAAAGCCAATACGCTGGCAGCCGGACCTTGGGATAATAGATTATACATAAAATCGATTAATGATTCGACATAAATAAAATCGCCTTTTACTAAAATAAAAGTAAGTTTTTGCTAAATCCGGCAGGAAATTCGCCGAATATTCATTCGCATCCCTTGGACGGCCTGGGCCCGAGCGATCTTGAGCAAGCTATATATGCCACAAGCCCTATGCCATTAGTTGTTAATCTCGCTTTGCTAGCTTGCCTGGCTAGTGTGATGGTTTCGAAGTTCGGCACATTTCATGTGCCGAGATTTGGAATAGGCCGCGGTCCGACGACCGGCGGGAGCTCGAAGAGGCAGGCAGATGACGATGGCAAACGCGCAGGCTCGAGTCGACGGTGGTGCAACCGATGCCATCCTCAGCCCGGCCCAAGAAGCCCTGCGGGCCGAACTGGCCGGCAGCAACATCAACGAGAGCACTTTCCTGGCCACCGACTACCTCAACCACCTCAACGAGGCGGTGATGATGATCGAGCTGGTGCCGAGCGCGCCGGACCTGCTCGAAGAGGCCCTGACCTGGCAGCCCAAGACCTACGATGAGCATTTCCGAAACAGCGATCTGGCCGTGGCGGCGCTGGCCTGCCAGGCTTACGAGATCGCGCCGGAGCGCTTCCGACTCCCCTTCGACCTGACGGTCAAGGCGATCCAGAGGCGGATCGCCACGACCCTCGCCCAGCTCGAGCCCCTGGTGGAGGCCGGCGACCACAGCCAGATCGGCTTGATCGTCCTTTCGTCCTGCAAGGCGATCCAGAATCTGATCGGGGTCGCCGCAGCGATCGTCAACGGCAGTGAGCGGATGGCCGACTGCGCCTCGGGCCCCGCACCGGCGCCGGCGGAGGAGGACGAGACCACCATGTCGCAGGCCGATATCGACGCGCTCTTCGGCTAACCCAGCCTGCGGCTAACCCAGCCTGGGGCCAGCCTGGTGCGGGCAAGCTATTCCATTTCATATGGATAGAGCAGCTTTCTCCACCACTTTGATAGCTGAGAGCCAGCCCGAACCGGGCGATTGCTGCTCCCGATGCGAAGGCGGATGTCGGGGATGGGCCTCGACGCTGCCGCGTAGGCTTCTATGATGGCTGGTCGTTCCCGCCGCTGCTGAGGCCGCTGCCCACCATGAGACCACTTGCGATCCTGGTTCTTATCCTGCTCGGCTTCGGACCGGCCGGCTGCGCGACGGTCCCGGAGGAAGAGATCCTGCCGCCCAGGATCAATCTCTCGGACCTGCGGATCATAGAGAGCAACGGCTTCGAGCAGCAGGTCGAGCTCGACCTCCGGTTGAGCAATCCGAACAACTTCAATATCGACCTGGAGGGCCTTTCCTTCGTGCTGGAGGTCAACGGGTCGCATTTCGCCGACGGGCAATCCAGTGCCGAGGTCACCCTGCCCCGGCTCGGCGACGCCAAGGTTCCGGTCACGGCGACCACGACCATCCTGGATCTGGTGCGCCAGATCCTCCTGCTCGGCACGAACAAGGAAGCCATCACCTTCCGGATCGAGGGCTTCGCCTATGTCTCGACGGGATTCGGCGCCCGCCGCGTCCCCTTCGAAACGGACGGCAGCCTGAAGCTGCGCCCCGAAACCGAGGACGACCGCACCTACGTTCCGATTTGAGACCGGTCCGAAGGGGCTTCCAGCCCTGACCGAAGCCCCTTGGGCCCTACTGGTCCCGGGTGAAGGCCCGCTTGCGCGGTTCCGTGGCCGGCTGCGGCGCCGTGGCGACGCTCGGCGGCTGCGGCCGCACCCCCTGCAGGTGCAGCAGAAGCTGGTCGGTCACCCGCCCGGTGACCTTCAGCTCGTTGTCCTTCTGGTAGGCGCGGACCGCGCTGCGGGTGTTGCGCCCGACAATACCGTCCGCCGTCCCGGCCTTGTAGCCCTTGGCGTTCAGCAAGGACTGCGTCTCCTTGATGCCGGCCTTGTCGGTCAGGAGCTCGGGCTTGCCGGCGAAGGGATCCGCCGAAGCCTGAGGCGCCTCGTCGCGGGAGAAGGCTGCCGGCACGTCCTCGGTGAAGAACTCTGGGACATCGTCGGTGAAGAAGCTGCCGACGTCCTCGAAGAAGTCGCCGGCGTCTTCGGCCATGCCATCGAGGAAGCCGTCCTCCTGCTTGGCTTGTTGCTCGGCGCCGGCGTCCTCGGCCCAGGCCGGACCCGCAAGCAGAAGTGCACAGGCCGAAGCGGCCAAGAGCTTGAGCTTCACCTGTCTCATCGTTTTTCCCTCGTCCATGAACGCTCGGGACCGCACACCGGGTCGGCGGCGGGCCGGAGCAGCCTCCGTCAGATCTAGATCGGCGCAGGATGGCAAGGGCGTGTTAATGAATGGTTGAGGCCAGGGCGGCCCTGCCCCTGCACCGGCCTTCCGGGCCACGGCCTGCCTTCAGGTCCGGCCGGTTGCGTGTTAGGGCTTTTTTAATCCGATCGACCAAGGGTAAAGACGCCCCGGAACAGCAGGCTCAGGACCATGACACTGCAAGGCATGAAGCTCGTCCAGACGGCCGAGCGGCGGCGCTGTCTTCGTTTCGGCCTCGACCGCTGCACCTCCGTGACCGCCGCCGCCGGTGGCCGCAGCTACGACTGCCAGGTCATCGACTTATCGCTCAGCGGCCTCAAGCTTCGCTTCGCCGGTGCGCCGCCCGCCGCGGAGCGCATCGTCCTGCGCCATCCGACCGCGGGCAAGCTGGCCGCCGTTCAGGTCTGGCGCGCCGGGAACGACCTCGGCCTCGCCTTCGGGACTCCGGAGCGCGCGTTGGAGCATCTGCTCCAGTGCATCAGCCTGATCCTCAATCCCGAAGACCCCAAAATCGCCCAGACCGCCTGAGGTCCGGCGTTTCCGGCTTGCCCGGCCCGTTCAGCCCGTTCAGTTCAGCCCGCCCTGATCGACCCCGCCCCGATCGACCCATCCAAGTCCGCCCGGCGGCATCAATCGCCGGCCGGGCTGCTTTCCGCCGCCGCGGCCTTTTCGGACTGGCCCTCGCCGGCCAGCACGATCACCGGCTCCATCTTCTCCAACTCGTCGCGCGGGAGGTGGCAGGCGATCCGATGCCCCTCGCCCAGGTCGACGATCGGCGGGGCCTGGGTCTCGCAGACCGCTCCGATCTTGCGGTGACAGCGGGTGTGGAAGGGGCAGCCCGACGGCGGGTCGAGCACACTGGGCAAGGCGCCTTCCAGGATGATCCGCTTGCGCTTGACCGAAGTGTCGGCGATCGGCACCGCCGACAGCAGGGCCTCCGTGTAGGGGTGATAGGGCGGCGCGAAGACCTCGTCGGTCCTGCCCTGTTCGACGATGTGGCCAAGATACATAACCACAACCCGGTCAGATAGATAACGGACCAAGCTCAAGTCATGGCTGATGAAAAGCAGGGTCGTGCGATGGCTGCGCTGGATGTCCATCAGGAGCCCGGTCACCGCCGCCTGCACCGAGACGTCCAGGGCCGAGACCGGCTCGTCCGCCACCACCATGGCCGGGTTGCCGGCGAAGGCCCGGGCGATGCCGACGCGCTGCTGCTGGCCGCCCGAAAGCTGCCGCGGCCGGCGCTTGGCGAAATCGCGTGGCAGCTTCACCAGGTCGAGCAGCTCCAGGACCCGCTGCCTGACCTTGGCCGGCTCGGTCTCGACCCCGAACTTCCGGATCACCCGGGCGAGCTGGCTGCCGACCGTGTGGCTCGGGTTCAGGGTATCGAAGGGGTTCTGGAAGACCATCTGGACGCCGCCGATCTGCTCCGGCGTCCGGTTCTGCACCGGCTGCTGCGCGACGTCGTGGTTGCGGTAGATCACCTCGCCCTCGGTCGCGGTCTCCAGGCCCACGAGGACCTTGGCGAAGGTCGACTTGCCGCAGCCCGATTCGCCGACGATGGCCACCGTCTCGCATTCCCGGGCGTCGAAGCTGATGTTCTCGTTCGCCTTGACGTACTTGACCCGCTCGCCCTTGATCATCGCCGCCAGGGAGTTGTCGGTGATCTCGTAATACTTCTTCATGTTCTCGATCTTGAGGACCGGCTGACCCGGCACCAGTGCCTCGCCGCCCAGACCCTCCGGGCGATAGGCCGCCCAGTCGATCTCCTGCCAGCGCAGGCAGCGCACCCGGTGGCCTTCCTCCCCGGCCACGCCTTCCATTTGGATCAGCCCCTGGTCGCAACGGCCCTCGGCGAAGAAGTCGCAGCGCGGACCGAAGTAGCAGCCGCCCGGCCGCTCGTGGGGCAGCGGCAGCTGACCGCGGATCGGCACCAGCGGCCGGGCGGTCTTGTCGGCCCCCGGCAGGGGGATCGCGCCGAACAGCCCCTTGGTGTAGGGATGGCGCATCTCGTCGAAGACCTCCTTGACGCTGCCCTCCTCCACCACCTGGCCCGAGTACATCACGTTGACCCGGTTGCAGGTCTCGAGGATCAGGCCCAGGTTGTGGGAGATGTAGATCATCGAGGTGTTGAAGCGCTCGGCGATCTCGCCGATCAGCTCGATGATGCCGGCCTCGACCGTGACGTCGAGGGCGGTGGTCGGCTCGTCCAGCAGCAGCAGGGTCGGGTTGGACAGCAGCGCCATGGCGATCACGACCCGCTGCTGCTGACCGCCGGAGATCTGGTGCGGATAGGCGGCCATCACCCGCTCCGGATCGGGCAGCTTGACGTCGGCCAGCATCTTGGCGGCGCGGTCGTAGGCCTCCTTCTCGGCCACCTGTTCGTGGTAGAGCGGCACTTCCATCAGCTGCTTGCCCAGGGTCAGGCTGGGATTCAGCGACGCCATCGGCTCCTGGTAGACCATGGAGATCTCGTTGCCGCGCAGTTGCCGCAGTTCCTCGTCGCCGAAGTCGGCCATGTTCCGGCCCTTGTAGCGCACCTCGCCGCCGACGATGCCGCCGTTCTTGCCGAGGTAGCGCATGATCGCCATGGCGACCGTCGACTTGCCGCATCCGGACTCGCCGACCAGGCCGACGCTCTCGCCGCGCCTGAGGGTCAGGTCGAAGTCGATGACGGCCGGGATCTCCCCCGCCCGGGTGAAGTAGGAGATGCAGAGGCCGCGGCACTCCAGGATCGGGACCGCGTCGTCCTCGCCATTGCCGGTCATACCGCTCTCCTCAATCCCTCAGCGAAATCTCGCGCAGGCCGTCGGCCAGCAGGTTGAAGCCCAGCACCAGCGACGAGATCGCGATGCAGGGGAAGAGCATCATATGCGGCGCTACCATGGCCATCTGACGCGTCTCGTTGATCATCCCGCCCCAGTCGGGGTCCGGCGGCGGCAGGCCCAGGCCCAAAAACCCGAGCACGCCGATGGTGATGATCACGTAGCCCAGCCGGAGGCAGGCATCGACGATCAGGGGGCCGCGGGCATTCGGCAGGATCTCGACGAACATGATCCGCCAAGCGCTTTCGCCGCGGGTCTGGGCGGCGAAGACGTACTCGCGATTGCGCAGGTCGAGGACCAGGCCCCGAACGATCCGCATGATCCCCGGCGCGGAGGCGAAGGTGACCGCGATCACGATGTTGGTGCCGGAGGCGCCGATCGTCGCGATGATGATCACGTAGAGGACCAGAACCGGAAACGAGAGGATCACGTTCGAGACGAAGGACAGCACCTCGTCCATCTTGCCGCGCAGGTATCCGGCCGCCAGCCCCATCGGAATCCCCACGGCATAGGCGCAGGCGGCCGCCAGCGGGCCGTAGAGCAGCACCCGCTGCGTGCCGTAGATCAGGCGGCTGAGGATGTCGCGCCCGAGGTGATCGGTGCCGAGCAGGAAGGTGCCGCAGTGGTACCTGCCCCGGTTCTCGCCCGCCTCGATCAGACGACAGACGTCCTCGACCGCCCGACCGTCGTAGGTCCGGCCCGGATCGAGCAGGAAGGGATCGCCCGGTGTTGCGAAGGGCTGCAGGGTCGCCAGGGGATCGAAGGGCGCGAGCAGAGGCGCGAAGACCGCGACCATGACCCAGAACAGGACCAGGGCGGCGCCGACCATCCCGACGGCGCTCTCCCTCAGCAAGGCGACCGCCTTGAGCAGCCTCAGGAGGATGGGCTCGCCCTTCAGGACATCGATCGTCCGCTCGGCCACGGCGTCCTCCCTCAACTGAACCGGATCCGGGGGTTAAGGTAGGTATAGCCGATGTCGGCCAGGGCCTGGGTGGCTACGGCGACGAACACCGCGACCATCGCGCAGGCCTCGATGAGGAAGATGTCCTGGTTCAGGGAGGCGTCGAGGATCAGGAAGCCGAAGCCCTTGTAGGCGAAGAAGAACTCGACCACGATCACGCCCGAGAGCAGCCAGTTGATCTGCAGCATGATCACGGTGAAGGGCGCGATCAGCGCGTTGCGCAGCGCGTGCCTCATGATGACCACCTTGTAGGGCAGGCCCTTCAGGATCGCCGTGCGGATGTAGTGGGTGGTCATGACCTCGGCCATGGAGGCCCGGGTCATGCGGGTCACGTAGCCGAAGTCGTAGAGCACCAGGACCATGACCGGCAGGATCAGCTCGACCGGGTTGAAGCCGCCGATCATCGAGCTGGTGCCCGGCAGCAGCGCCAGGTAGAAGACGAAGAAGGCCTGGAGCATCGGCGCGCTCGCGAACTCGGGCACCGAGGTCGTGACGATGGAGAGGACGGAGATGCTCCGGTCCGTCTTCGAGCCCTCGCGCATGCCCGCCAGGACGCCCAGGACCAGCGCCAGCGGGATCACCACGGCCATAGTCGCGGCGCCGAGAACCGCGGTGTTCCAGAGCCGCGGCCAGAGGATCTCGCTGACCGGCACCTTGTACTTGATGGATTCGCCGAAGTCGCCCTGAACGGCGTTGCCCAGCCAGCGGACGTAGCGCAGCGGCAGGGGATCGTTGTAGCCGTTCTCTTCCAGCCAGATCGCGCGCTGCTCGTCCGAGGAATAGGGGCCCAGGACCTTGGTCGCCACGTTCCCCGGCGAGATCTCGAGCAGGAGAAAGAGCAGGATGGAGACGACCAACATGGTCAGCACCATCGCGCCAAGCCTGCGCATGATGAAGATCAGCATGAGCTGCGGCCTCTCCCGTATCGCGCCCCCGCGCGCCCTTGCCGCCCTCCCGGCCGGAGGGCGGCAGCACCGTGCGGGGGTGGCGTGCTTGGCCGCCCCCGCTGCTTGTTGCCCGGCCTCTAGGCCAGCCAGACCTTTTGGAACTGATGGTAGACCGTCGGATGGATCTGGTAGCCCTTGACCTTCTCGGCGGTCGCCGTGAACTCGGCGCGCCACAGCGGCTGGATGATCACGGCATCGTCCTGAAGCATCTTCTGGGCCTTGGCCATCAGCTTGCGCCGGGCATCGACGTCGAGGGTCGCGGTGGCCTCGTCCAGGATCTTGTCGAACTCCGGATTGGCATAGTTGCTCTCGTTCCAAGGCACGCCCGAGCGATAGCCCAGGTTCAGCACCATCACGCCCAGGGGCCGGTGGGTCCAGGAGGTGAAGCCGAAGGGCGTCTTGGTCCAGATGTCCCAGTACTGCGAGCTCGGCATCACGTTGAGCTCGATGTTGATGCCGGCCGGCGCGCACTGCTGCTTGAAGGCCTGCATGGCGTCCAGCTCCCAGGTCCCGCTCGTGTTGCCGACGTCGATCTTCAGGGTGATTCCGCCTTCGTGGCCGGCCTCCTTCAGAAGCTGCTTGGCCCTTTCGTGGTCCTGCTTGAGCTTCGGCAACTCGGCGTACTCGGGGTGGATCGGAGCGACGTGATGGTCCTCGCCCGGCGCCCCCTTGCCGCGATAGGCGATCTGCAGGATCGCTTCGTGGTCGACGCAGGCCTGGACCGCCTGGCGCAGCATCTTGTTGTCGAAGGGCGCCTTGTCGACATGCATGCGCGCCACGCCGGTCTGGGCCGTGATCGCCGTGTTGACCACGACACCGGGAATCCGCTCGGCGACCTCGAGCTGGTTGACGTCGAAGCGCCAGACCATGTCCACCTGCTTCGACGCCAGCGCGGCGAGCCAGGCCGAGCGGTCCTCACCCAGGTCGACGTAATGGATCTCGTCGAGGAAGGTCCGATCGCCCCAGTACTCGCCGCGGCGCTTCAGCTTGCAGACCTCGCCGACCCGGAACTCGGCCAGCTCGTAGGGGCCGGTGCCGACCGGGTTCTTCGAGAAGTCGCCGCCTTCCTCCGAGAAGCGGCGGTGCACGATCGCCGTCGGATAGTTATAGAGGTTCTCGGGAATGCTGAGGTCCGGCGCGTTGAGATTGAGGCGCACCGTGTGGTCGTCGACCTTCTCGACCGCGCCTCCGATCATCCGCTTGGACATCACCGGGTTGCCCTGGTCGTCCTTCTTGCCGGTGTCGACCTCCTCGACCATGTTCGAGAACAGGCCGATGTTGGACGAGCCGGTATCGGGGTCGAGCCAGCGCTCGATGTTGAACACCACGTCGTCGGCGTTGAAGTCGTCGCCGTTCGACCATTTGACCCCCTGGCGCAGCTTGAAGGTCCAGGTCTTCAGGTCGTCCGAGGCTTCCCAGCTCTCCGCCAGATAGGGTCGCGTGATGTTGTCGCTGCCGGTGCGCGTCAGGTACTCCACCGTATGCCGGACCTGATTTGACGGTTCCGTCCAGGCGAAAGTCGAGGGATCGGTCATCTCCTGCACCTGCATGCCGACCTTCAGCGTGCCGCCCTGCTTGGGCTCCTCGGCCCTTGCGCTGCGCAGGCCGCTCTCCTCGCCCAGGACCCGACCCGCCATGCCGTAGGCGGCACCGGCCGAGACACCCAGCAGGCAGGCGGTCCGCAGGAACTCGCGGCGGTCGACTTCACCCTTGCGAAGCTGCTCGCAGAGCTCTGGGACGTAGGGATGAATTCGCTTCCCGGTCTCGTCCTTTAGGTCTTTCGTCATCGATCACTCCCCATGGGTGGAAGTTGTTGGGTCCTTCGAATCGACGGCCGCGGCCTCCGAGGTTCCTGCCCTCCGGCCAGCCCGGCACCACGATGGAGAAGGTTTCGCCAAGTCCTTGAGTAATGCTGGAGGACGACCCGGTCAAAGCACCGGCCGCCGTAAAGTGACAGACGCTCATAACGACAGGACCAAAGAAGGTCGTTTCCCGTGCGCCGCCGGCTTGCACTCGTCTCCCTGTCCCCGGCCGATCACTTGCCGACCGTGTCTTTTTTATTAACCCGTTGTCCTATAACAGGACCTTAACAAACTTTAGGGCGGGCCGTCACCCGCAAGTTTCCTCCTGCCGACATCGGCTTTAGCGCCAGCGACGCGCGCCGAGCCGCGGCCGGACCGGCTTTCACCGGCCGCTTTGCCTCGCGAATCGGGCGCCTGGATCAGGCTGCGGAGTCTTCAGCCAGGGCGGTGACGACCTTGACCTCGTTCTCAAGGGTCCGATGGACCGGGCACTTGTCGGCGATCTCCAGCAGGCGCCGGCGTTGTTCGGCATCCAGTGCGCCGGTGACGGTGATCTCGCGCTCGATCCGGTCGATCCGCCCCTCCTTGGACTCGCAGTCGGCGCAGTCCTGGGCGTGGACCTTCTCGTGGCGCAGGGCGACCGAGACGCGCTCCAGAGGCCAGCTCTTGCGCCCGGCATACATGCGCAGGGTCATCGAGGTGCAGGCCCCGAGCCCGGCCAGCAGCAGGTCGTAGGGCGTCGGGCCGCTGTCCTTGCCGCCGATGGAGGGCGGCTCGTCGGCGGGCAGAACGTGCCGCCCCGCGGTGATGCGCTGGGCGAAGGGGCCGTCGCCGGTCTCGGTTACCACGACCCGGCCGTCCACCGCCACGGCTTCTCCTTCGGACTCCGCCGCCGCGCCGCCGAGGTAGCGGCCGACCCAGGCCGAGAGCACCTCGGCGACGTAGATCGCGTCGGACCTGCGGGTCAAGAGGTGGTCGGCGTCGTCCAGCGAGATGAAGCTCTTGGGATGCTTGGCGGCGGCGAAGATCTCACCGGCGTTCTCGATGCCGACGGTCTGGTCGCGCGGCGCGTGGAACACCAGCAGGGCCTTCTTCAGCTTGCCGAGCGCCGCGGAGAGGTGCGGCTGCGAGATGTCCTCGAGGAACTGCTGCTTGACCCGGAAAGGCCGGCCGGCGATCTCGATCTCCGCCTCGCCCTCGGCCGCGATCCGGTCCAGCGCGCCGCGGAAGAGATGCTGGACGTGGGCAGGCGCCGAGGGCGCAGCGATGGTCACCACGGCCACCGCCTCCGGGATCTCCGGCGCGGCGGCCAGGACCGCGGCGCCGCCCAGGCTGTGGCCGATGACGATCTTCGGCGCCTGCCGGGTCTCGCGCAGGAAGTCCGCCGCCTTCAGCAGGTCGGCGACGTTGGAGGAGAAGTTGGTGTTGGCGAACTCGCCCTCGCTGTGGCCCAGGCCGGTGAAGTCGAAGCGCAGGACCCCGATGCCCTGCGCGGCCAGGGCCGCGGCGATGCGCGAGGCCGCGAAGATGTCCTTGGTGCAGGTGAAGCAGTGGGCAAAGAGCGCATAGGCCCTGGGCGCGTCCCGCGGCAGATCCAGCCGCGCCGCGAGCCGGTCCCCCAGGGCTCCGGTGAAGGTCACCTTCTCGCTGCCTCCGGCCATCCACGCCTCCTTCTCGTTGTCCATAGCCTCTTTGTCCATAGTGCGCACGCCCCCACCGGGGCGTTGCCGAGGCCGCCGCCCTGGGGGTATCTGAGGCCACAGCTTTACACCAGGGTGCAGGCCGGCGACAGAGGGCCGCCCTCGCCCGACCTGGAGGGAGATCGGATGAACGAGGACGACGTGCGGATCCTGGCCCGCGAGGCGGTCTACCAGGGCCACTTCCGGGTCGACCGCTACCGCCTGCAGCACCGGCGCTACGACGGGGGCTGGACCGAGGAGCTGACCCGCGAGGTCTTCGAGCGCGGTCACGCCGTCGGCGTCCTTCCCTACGACCCGCAGCGCGACGAGGTGGTTCTGATCGAGCAGTTCCGGGTCGGCGCGCTGGCCGCCGACTGGCCGACCTGGCAGCTCGAGGTCGTCGCAGGGATCATCGACCCGGGCGAGACGGCCGAGGCGGTGGCCCGACGCGAAAGCCTGGAAGAGGCCGGGCTCACCCTGCTGGAGCTGACGCCGATCACGGCGTTCCTGCTCAGCCAGGGGGCGGTCTCGGAGACCATGCGGCTGTTCTGCGGCCGGGTCGACGCCGTCGGCGCCGGCGGGATCCACGGCCTGGAACACGAGGGCGAGGACATCAAGGTCGTGGTCGTCCCCTATGCCGAGCTGCCCGGCCTGCTCGCGGCGAACAAGGTGACCAACGCCACCGGCCTCGTCGCCCTGCAATGGCTGCTCCTGAACCGCGACGCGCTGCGGGCGCGCTGGGCCGGCTGAGGACGGCCGGCCTCGCCCCTGGGCAAGGGCGCCGGGGGGTCCTACATTCCATCCAGCAAACTGCCAGGGAGGCCAGAAGAGCGATGACCTCACCCGCCGACTCCACCAAGCTCCGGCTCGCAGGGTTCGTGCTCTGCGTGGTCGTCGTGCTCGCGCCGACGGCCCGGGCAAGGCCGGTCACCGACTGCGACCGGCTGGCCGCCGACCCCTGGGACGCGCGCCGGATCGTCGAGCCCGAGCCGCTGACCCCGGCCAGCGCCACCGAGGCGGTGGCGGCCTGCAGGAAGGCGTTGGAAGACCAGCCCGAGGAGCCGAGATTCCTGCTGCAGCTCGGCCGGGCCTTTCTGTTCCAGGGCTTCCCGCTCAAGGCGCTGGACCCGCTGACCAAGGCCGCTGAGTCCGACTACGCCGCCGCGGAGTTCTATCTCGGCTTCGCCTACGAGCGCGACGGCTGGGACGGCCACGACAAGGCCGCGGCCCGCAAGCACTACGCAAAGGCCGCCGAGCTGGGGCACGCCCAGGGCCAGCACAATCTCGCCCTGGCCCTGATCGGCGAGGAGCAGGGCGACGGTAGCCGGGTCCGCGAGGCCCTGCCCTGGCTGGAGCGCGCCTCGGCGCAGGGCCTGGCCGAATCCCTCTATCTCCAGGGCGTCCTCTACTTCAACGGCGGCTACGGTCTCTGGCCGGACCTGGAGAAGTCGGCGGAGTTCTTCCGCGCCGCGGTCGAATTGGGCCACGACGCCTCGAAGCTGGCCCTGGGCAACGCCTTCGTCATGGGCTTCGGGGTCGAGAAAGACCCGCAGCGGGGCCTCGCCCTGATCACCGAGGCGGCCGAGAACGGCTTTGCCGAGGCCCAGATCGAGCTGGGCCGGATGCACATCAAGGGACGCGCGGTCGAGCGGAACGAGGAGCGCGCCTACAAGTGGTTCTGCAAGGCCGGGCCCGCCGGCCAGGCGCACTTCATGATGGAGTACGGCAAACCCCTCTCCTGCAACGAGCTGTGAGCGCAAGCGAAAGGTTGGAAAAAGGGTTCGGGAAAAAAGGGGTCAGAGTCATTTTTGGGAAAAGGTGGGAAAAGGGGTCAGAGTCATTTTTCGCTGATCGTCTCGCGTATACAGCAGAGTACGGCGAAAAATGACTCTGACCCCTTTTCCCACCTTTTCCCAAAAATGACTCTGACCCCTTTTTTCCCGAACCCTTTTTCGCTGACCGAACGCGCGCGGATTGTCTTGGCCGGGTGCTGGGGCTAGCATCGCTCTCCGGCGCCGAAGGGCGCGAAGAGATGCAGATGGAGAGGCTCCCTTGGACATCCGCGACGGCTTCGTCGGGGCGGTCGGCAACACGCCGCTGATCCGCCTGCGGCATCTTTCGGAGGAAACCGGCTGCGAGATCCTGGGCAAGGCCGAGTTCCTCAATCCCGGGGGCTCGGTCAAGGACCGAGCGGCGAAGCACATCGTTCTCGACGCCGAGGAACGCGGCGCCCTGAAACCGGGCGGCGTGATCGTCGAGGGCACCGCCGGCAACACCGGGATCGGCCTGGCCCTGGTCGCCCGGGCGCGCGGCTACCGCACGGTCATCGTGATCCCGGAGACCCAGTCCCAGGAAAAGAAGGAGATGCTGCGGCTCTGTGGCGCCGAGTTGATCGAGGTTCCGGCCGTGCCCTACCGGGACCCGAACAACTACGTCCACCAGGCCGCGCGCCTGGCCGAGGAACTGGCGGCCAAGGAGCCCGCGGGCGTGATCTACGCCAACCAGTGGGACAACACGGCCAACCGCCGGGCGCACTACGAGGGCACCGGCCCGGAGGTCTGGGCGCAGACCGACGGCAAGGTCGACGCCTTCATCTGCGCCGTGGGGACCGGCGGCACCTTGGCCGGCACCGCCATGGCGCTGAGGGAACGGCGCAAGGACGTCGTCATCGGCCTGGCCGATCCCATGGGCGCCGCGCTCTTTAGCTATTACACCACCGGCGAGCTCAAGGCCGAGGGCAGCTCGATCTCGGAAGGCATCGGCCAGGGCCGGATCACCGGCAACCTTCAGGATTTGGCGGTCGACGCGCCCTTCCGGATCCCCGACGAGGAGGCGATCCCGCTGGTCTTCGACCTGATGGAGCGGGAGGGCCTGGTCCTGGGCGGCTCCAGCGGCATCAACGTCGCCGGCGCCCTGCGCCTGGCCAAGCAGCTCGGGCCCGGCCACACCATCGTGACGATCCTCTGCGACTACGGCACCCGCTACCAGAGCAAGCTCTTCAACCCGGCCTTCCTGCGCGAGAAGGGCCTGCCGGTGCCGGACTGGCTGGAGCGTGGGGCGGCCTGAGCCGGACAGGACCCCACGAGACAGGACCACGAGGGGAAGAGACGGGATGGAGCTGATTTTCCGCGACGACGCCTACCAGCGGTCCTGCGAGGCGAGCGTCGTCTCGGCCGAGGAGTCCGGGATCCGGCTCGATCGGACCGTCTTCTATCCGATGGGCGGCGGACAGCCCGGCGACAGCGGCGTCCTGCGGCTGGCGGACGGCGGCAGCTTGCGCATCGTCGACACGCGCAAGGGCGAGACCCCGGACGACGTCCTGCACGTCCCGGAAGACGGCGCCGCCCTGCCCGCCCCGGGCAGCGCCGTGACCGCCGAGATCGACTGGGAGCGCCGGCACCGGCTGATGCGGATGCACACCTGCATGCACGTCCTCTGCGCCCTGATCGAGGGCGACGTGACCGGCGGCCAGGTTGGCGAGGCCAAGGGCCGGCTCGACTTCAACCTGCCGGACACCCGGCTCGACAAGGAAGCCCTGACCGCAGCGCTCAACCGGATCGTCGCGGAGGATCATCCGGTGCGGCCGCGCTGGATCACCGACGCCGAGCTGGCGGCCAACCCGCAGCTCGTCCGGACCATGTCGGTCAAGCCGCCGCGCGGCCAGGGCAAGGTTCGGCTGCTGGAGATCGAGGGCGTCGACCTGCAGCCCTGCGGCGGCACCCACGTCCGCCGCACCGGCGAGATCGGGCCGGTCGCCATCGGCAAGATCGAGAACAAGGGCCGCCAGAACCGCCGCGTCAACATCCTCTTCGCGGCTTAGCCACAAGGGGGACGGGCTCGGAGCCCAATAGTATCTACCTGTTATGACCGGAGACGCTGACATCGAGGCTAGGCGCGAGACTCCCTCCCCCCTTGAGGGGGAGGGAGTGTTCGTTGGCGCCGTCCGAGCGCTAGAATCGACCGCCGCGGATCAAGTTCGGTCATGTTAGCCGAGTTGACAGCCCAGCGGCTGAACCTCTGAACACCTGATCTGACCACTGCGAATAGAGCCGAAGCATGACCCAAGCGACCCGGGACTCCCTGGTTTCCACCGACTGGCTGGCCGACCATCTCCAGGCGCCGGACGTCCGGGTGGTCGACGCCACCCTGGCCCTGCCCAACGAGGACTCGGACCCGCGGGCCCGCTTCGAGGAACGCCACGTGCCGGGCGCGGTCTTCTTCGACATCGACGAGATCGCCGACTCCGACTCGGAGCTGCCGCACATGCTGCCGCCGCCGGAGAAGTTCTCCGCGCGGGTGCGCCGCCTGGGCCTCGGCGACGGCACGCGGATCGTGGTCTACGACCAGCAGGGCCTGCGCAGCGCGGCGCGGGTCTGGTGGATGTTCCGGCTCTTCGGCCACGACGACGTCGCGGTCCTTGACGGCGGCCTGCCCAAATGGCGCGACGAGGGCCGCCCGGTCGAGGACGGCCCGGCGCGGCCCGGCGAGCGTCACTTCAGCGCCCGCATGAACACCCTGATGGTCCGCGACAGGGAGCAGGTCCTCGACAACCTCGACAGCCGGCGCGAGCAGGTGCTCGACGCCCGCTCCCGCGGCCGCTTCCAAGGCACCGAGCCGGAGATCTGGCCCGGCCGGCGCGGCGGCCACATCCCGGGCAGCCTCAACCTGCCCTTCAACGAGCTGCTGGCCGAGGACGGCCGCACCCTGCTGACGCCAGCGGCGCTGCGGGACCGCTTCGAGGACGCGGGCATCGACATGGCGCGGCCGGTGGTCACCACCTGCGGCTCGGGGATCACCGCCGCGGTCCTGGCCCTGGGCCTGCACCTCGCCGGCCACAAGGAGGTCGCGGTCTACGACGGCTCCTGGGCCGAATGGGGCCGGCCCGGCGACACCCCGGTCGAGGTCGGGCCCGGCAGCAGCCGCTAGGCGCCAAGCCATGACCGGCCCGATATGACCACCAGGGACGACGAGCTGTCCGACCTGAAGATCCGCCCGGCCGAGGCGGCGGACGACGAGGCCCTGCTCGCGCTCTGGCGGGCCGCCAGCGTCCTGTCCGAGCGCGACGATCCCCGGGCCGACCTGAAGAGCTTCCGCGCCGCGTCGGACGCCGAGGTGCTGGTCGGCGCGCAGGGCGGCAAGCTCGCCGCCGGGCTCTGCGTCGCCTTCGACGGCGGCCGCGGCTCGATCTACAACCTGGCGGTGGATCCCGCGCAGCGCGGCTTCGGCTACGGCCGGCGCATGCTGCGCTTCGCCGAGCGCTGGCTGGCGGAACGCGGCGCCGAGAGCGCGCAGCTCCTGATCCCCGCCGGCCGGCTGGAGGCCCGCCGCTTCTGCGAGCACCTGGGCTACGGCGCCGAGCCGCGTCACATCATGCGCCGCCGCCTGGCCGAAGGCGACGAGGCGCCCGGGGCGCCCGGGGCGCCCGGCGAAGGCAAGCTCGAGGTCGCGATCACCTACCTGGAGATGACCGAGCGGCCCCGGCTGCCCCAGGTCCTGCACCCGGCCCAGACCACCGTCGCCCTGCTCCGCGCCCACAACCCGCCGGTGCCCTTCTACCGCTTTCTCTACGACACCGTGGGCGAGCCCTGGCTGTGGTACGAGCGGCGCCTCATGGCCGACGCCGCCCTGGCCCGGATCCTCGAAGACGAGCGGATCGAGGTCTACGTGCTCTACGCCGATGGCGCGCCGGCCGGCTTCGCCGAGCTGGACCGCCGCCGGGGTGCGGAGATCGAGCTCGCCTACTTCGGCATGATGCCCTTCTTCATCGGCCGTGGCCTCGGCCGCTACCTCCTGGCCTGGGCCATCGAGCGGGCCTGGAGCTACGAGCCGAAGCGGCTCTGGGTCAACACCTGCAACCTCGACCACCCCAAGGCCCTGCCCCTCTACCAGCAGCTCGGCTTCAAGCCCTACAAGCAGGAAAAGAAGATCATCGACGACCCGCGGCTGACCGGGGTGATCCCGGCCTAGACGTTCCGGGTGCCGCCGCGCGCGCCCTTTCCTCCGCGCACCACCCGCGCCACGCCTCTCACCCCGCCGATTCATCGCTTGATCGCCCGCCGGCCAGTTTTTATATATTTCAAGAATTCTCGTAAATTCGGGAAAGACATGGATTTACCCGCGATCACCCAGGCCTTCGTGCTGCATTTCGGCGAGATGGGCAGCCGCTGGGGCATCAGCCGCACGGTGGGACAGATCTACGCCCTGCTCTTTCTCTCGCCGGAGCCGCTGAACGCCGACCAGATCGTCGAGAAGCTGAGCTTCTCGCGCTCCAACGTCTCCATGGGCCTGAAGGAGCTGCAGGCCTGGAACCTGGTCCGTCTGCGCCGCGTGCCCGGCGACCGGCGGGACTACTTCACGACGCCGGATGACCTCTGGACGATCGTCCGGACCCTGGCCGAAGAGCGCAAGAAGCGCGAGGTCGACCCGACCCTCTCGATGCTGCGCGAGATCCTCATGCAGTCGCCGGCGACCGCCAAGGAGCGCCACGCCCAGGCGCGCATGCAGGAGCTGCACGACCTGATCGAGCTGCTCAGCCAGTGGTACGCCGACGTCCAGCGCCTGGACACCGAGCGCCTGGTCCAGCTCCTCTCCCTGGGCGCCAAGGTCCAGAAGATCCTGGAAATGAAAGACCGGCTGACCCTCCTGCCGGGACGCAAGGCGGCCGGCAAGACCGAAGAGAAAGGTACCGCCTGATGGACGCCCTGATCCTCTCACGCATCCAGTTCGGCGCCAACATCTCCTTCCACATCCTCTTTCCGACGGTGACCATCGCGCTCGGCTGGCTTCTGCTGTTCTTCAAGCTGCGCTACAACCGCACGGGCGACATGAAGTGGATGGAGGCCTACCGTTTCTGGGTCAAGGTCTTCGCCCTCTCCTTCGCGCTCGGCGTGGTCTCCGGCATCACCATGTCCTTCCAGTTCGGCACCAACTGGCCGGGCTTCATGGAGCGGGTCGGCAACATCGCGGGGCCCCTGCTGGCCTACGAGGTGCTGACCGCCTTCTTCCTGGAGGCGGTCTTCATCGGGATCATGCTCTTCGGCTTCCGCCGGGTCTCGAACCGGGTGCACACCCTGGCGACCTTCCTGGTCGCCTTCGGCACCACGGTCTCGGCCTTCTGGATCATCGCGCTGAACTCCTGGATGCACACTCCCGCCGGCTTCGAGCTGCGCGACGGCGTGGCCCACGCGACGGACTGGTGGGCCGTGGTCTTCAATCCCTCCATGCCCTATCGCCTGACCCACATGCTGCTGGCCTCCGGCCTGACCGTCGCCTTCCTGGTCGCCGGCATCTCGGCCTACCGCTGGCTGCGCGACGACCGCACGCCGGCGGTCATGGCGGCCCTGCGCAGCGGCGTGACCCTGGGCGCGGTCCTGATCCCGGTGCAGATCTTCGTCGGCGACCTGCACGGCCTCAATACCCTGGAGCATCAGCCGCAGAAGATCGCCGCCATGGAGGGCAACTGGGAGACCCGCGGCGAGGTGCCGCTGCTGCTCTTCGCCCTGCCCGACGAGGAGACGCGCAGCAACCGCTTCGAGCTCGGCATCCCCAAGGGCGCAAGCCTGATCCTCAAGCACGATCCGGCCGGCGTCGTGCCGGGGCTCAACGACTTCGAGGGCCTGCACCCGCCGGTCGCGCCGGTCTTCTTCGGCTTCCGGATCATGGTCGGCATCGGCCTGCTGATGCTGGCGGCCTCCTGGCTCGGCGTCTGGCAGTTCTGGCGCCGGGGCGACCTCAGCCCCTGGCTCGCGCGCGGCCTCTTCGCCATGACCTTCTCCGGCTGGGTGGCGACCCTGGCCGGCTGGTACGTCACCGAGATCGGCCGCCAGCCCTGGCTGGTCTCCGGCGTGCTCAAGACCGCCGAGGCGGTCGCCGCGGTCCCGGCGGGCAGCGTCGCGACCACCCTGGTCATGTACCTGAGCCTCTACGCCCTGCTGCTCTCGGCCTACATCGGCGTGATCTTCTATATCGCCCGCAAGGGCAAGCCCGCCGCCAGCCGGCCGAAGGCACCGGGCGGCGGCGGCGCGATCCCGGTCCCGGCCGCCCCGATGAAAGCGAGCTAGCGGGCCGCCGAGATCGTGCCGGCGGCCGCCCTCACCCTTCGACAGGGCGCGCCGCGCGGATGAGGGCGAGCGGTTTCAGGCATTTCGCCTCATCCTGAGCCTGTCGAAGGATGACCGTCGTCAAGGGCTCCTGACCGTATCGGGGCCCGTTGTAGAGGACAAAGCGATGGACTCACTCGACAGCGGCATTTGGCTGCCCGTCGTCTTCGCCGGCCTGATGGGCCTCTCGATCCTGATCTACGTCGTCCTCGACGGCTACGACCTCGGCGTCGGCATGCTCTTCGTCGGCGCCGAGGACGCCGAGAAGGATCGCATGATCGCCTCGATCGGGCCCTTCTGGGACGCCAACGAGACCTGGCTGGTGCTGGCGGTCGGCCTGCTGCTGGTCGCCTTCCCCCTGGCCCATGGGACCATCCTGACCGCGCTCTACCTCCCGGTCGCGGTGATGCTCGCCGGGCTGATCCTGCGCGGCGTCGCCTTCGAGTTCCGGGCCAAGGTCCGCCTGCAGCAGAAGCGCTCCTGGAACCGCGCCTTCTTCCTCGGCTCGGCCATGACCGCGTTGTCCCAGGGCTACATGCTGGGCCTTTACGTCATGGGCCTGGAGCGCTCGCTCGAGGCCCAGGCCTTCGCGGTCCTGACCGGGATCTGCCTGGCCGCCGGCTACGTCTTCATCGGCGCCTGCTGGCTGATCCTCAAGACCGAGGGCGAACTGCAGCGGCGCGCGGTCGCCTGGGCGCGCAGGGCGCTCTGGTTCACCGCCCTCGGCATGCTGGCGGTCTCGATCACGACACCGCTGGTCAGCGAGCGGATCTTCGACAAGTGGTTCGAGTTCCCCAAGATCGTGCTGCTCGCCCCCCTGCCGATCGTCACCGGTCTGCTCTTCATCGGGCTGGAGATCGCCCTGCGCCACCTGCCCAGCGCCGAGGACAAGTGGAGCTGGCTGCCCTTCGCCGGCGCCGTCGGGGTCTTCGCCCTCGGCTTCAACGGCCTCGCCTACTCCTTCTATCCCTACGTGGTGCCCGAGCGCCTGACCATCTGGGAGGCCGCCAGCGCGCCCGAGAGCCTGATGATCATCCTGGTCGGCACGCTCTTCGTGATCCCGATCATCCTCGGCTACACGGCCTTCGCCTACCGGGTGTTCCGCGGCAAGGCGACCGAGCTGAGATACGACTGACCGGATCGCCGTAAGAACCCCAAGAACCTTGAGACAAGGGCGACGGAAGGCAGAGCAGCTACGAAAGCGGCGACGCGCAACGGCGAGGTCATCTGGTAAGGCGGTCATGCAAGGCAGACACATTCCCTACATCGTCGGCGGCTTCATGCTGCTGCCCTACGGGTTCTGGCTGATCGTCTGGGCCTTCTTCCTGCCGGGACCGAAGCACGGCTTCGCCCAGACCATGTCGGTGGCGATGTTCGCCACGACCGTTCCTCTGGTCTGCTGGTTCTTCCTGGCGAACCTGGGCCACATCTCGAACAGCATCGCCGGGGAGAATCCCTTTCAGCGTCCCGCCAACCGCTGGGTGCGCTGGATCCTGGCGAGGCTCTCGCCGCTCGCGGTCCTGATCGGGGCCGCCAGCGTGCCCTACATGCTCGTCAACGACGCGCCGCCCCTCTTGATCCCCTTGCCTGTCCTGGTCGCGCTGCTCGTCGCCTGGGCGATTCACCGCGGTGAAGCCGCGCGCCTGGAGGAGGTGCGCGACAGCGTCGGCGCCACGGCGCCGAAGACGTCACCGCTCGGCCGCGGCGTTCTGGAGCTTTGGCGGCTCCTGCTCCGGGCCGTCTTCCTGGTCCCCGGGATCGGCTGGATGCTGCGCGAGGCCGTCCAGGGCCGGGACGAGGACAGGACCTTCTTCTCCCTGAACATCGTGCTGCTCACGGTGCTGGCGACCGTCCTCTTCGGCTTCCAGGCGCTCTTCTACGTGGCCCTGGCCTGCGTCCCCCTCGCCTTCCTGCTGATCCTGCTGCTCACCCTGGAGTGAAGCCCGCAGGCTCAAACCAGATCGAGCAGAAGCTCCGTCATAGGCCCGAGGACTTCGCTTGCGGCAAGGCCGTCGCCGTTACCGAGGCGCGCTCTTCGACGCGTCCGGGCGCGCGGCGGGCGCCGGGCCGGTCAGGGTGCCGAGGAAAGCGGCGATCTGATCGAGCTGAAGATCGGTCAGCTCCAGCGGGTTCAGCTCCTGGTGTCCCAGCGCACCGCCCGGTGCCTCGCGGTAGTGCTCGAGGACCTCGCGCAGGCTCCGGAAGCGGCCGTCGTGCATGTAAGGCGCGGTCTCGGCGATGTTGCGCAAGGTCGGCACCTTGAAGGCCCCGGAGATTTCGACGCCCCAGGTCCTGACGAACTCCAATTCCTCGCACTGCCCGGCTCCGGCGTCGCTATAGGGACCGTCGCAGCGGAAAGGGTCCTGCAAGGCCTGCTTGACCCCCCGGACACGGCCGACGTCATAGGACCTGACGCCCCGCTGAAGCCGGATCAGACCTATGTTGTGAAACCCGAAGTTGGTGAACAGCGGCCCGTTGTGACAGCGCGTGCATTCGGTCGTCTCGCTGATGAACAGCTTGAGCCCGGTAATCTCGTCCGGGCTCAGATCCGGCTCCGCGTCGCCGCCCCCCTCACCCAGGGCCTTGACGTAGGCGTCGAAGCGCGCGGGGGCGGGCAGGAAGCCGCGCTGGAAGGCGGCCAGGGCCTTGCCGACGTTGGCGAAGGCCCGGTTGATCGGGTCCTCGTCATCGGTCTCGCCGGGCAGACTTCCGAAGATCTCTTCGTAGGCGGCCCGATAGTCCGGGTCTTCGGCGATGACGCCGAGAACCCGGCGGCGATCGAGGCCGTGCTCCACCGGCGTCTCCAGGGGCACCAGGGCCTGCGCCCAATGACTGTCCCGGCGGCCGTCCCAATAGAGCCAGGGGCTGTAGGCAGTGCCGATCAGGCTGGGGGCGCCGCGCTTGGTCTCGCCGATGCCCTTGGACAGAGGAAGGCCGTCGGTGAAGTACTTTTCCGGCCGATGGCAGGTCGCGCAGGCGACCGCCCCGTTGTCGCTGAAGCGGGTATCGAAGAAGATCCGCTCTCCCAGAGCGGCGGCCCGGGGATCGTCGGCAAATCGGTTCGAGGGATCAGGGGGCACCGGCTTGAGGTTGCCCAGCTGCAAGGAGCGCAGCATGCGCAGCTCCGCCGGGCTCCAGTCCCGAGCCGTATCGTCGGCAGCGACCAGCGGCGCCGGCAGAGACAGGCCGACCACCACGGCGACCCGAAGCAGGCATCGCGGTGCCGGACGAACGGCCGCGGAAAGCGACCTCGACCGCCCGCGCGGTCTCGCCGAACCCGGACCGTCGTGGTCGAGACCGCGGGCGGACGGGGTTGGTGCGTCGAAGGACCGGCGACTCGCCATCGTCACCGAACTCATGGCTCCACCAGCAGGTTGAAGCTGACCTTGTCGGTCTTCTCCTCGGCGGTGATCCCCATGGCCAGCGCCCACCAGCCCGTCATGCTGAACTTGATACCTTCCACGGCATAGGTGCCGGGCTCGACCTCGCCGGTGATCCTCGGGTCGGTGGGAAAGCCATGGTTGTGCAGGGGCATCCCGCCGTAGAATTTCACCCTGGCGCCGCTGACGGGCGCACCGCTCGGGGTTTCGATGCGGATCAGCCAGGTGTGGATTTCGTTGAAGGGGGCCGGCGCCTTTTGGGGAGAAACGCTGACGCGGAAGAGGCCCGCCTCGCTCGCCTTGCTGACTTCGGTGTCGTATCCCAGCGGGAGTCCCAGGTCGGTCAGCTTCTGCTGACCGAGCCGAACCTCTTCGCTCAGCACTTCCCACCTCTCCAGGAAGCCGAACTCGTCTTCGGCGACCTGCGCCCAAGCCAGGCCGCAGGACAGCACGACGACGAACGCCGCGGCCATCCAGAGTCTCCGGAGCATCATCCTACCTGTCAGAAAAGAACCTGAGGGCGACCACCGACCGTCCCGACCGTCAGACGACGGGAGCCGGGACCGACCGGACCGGTCCCGGCTCATGACGGACCCTAAGGTCTATCAGTCGTCATCGTCATCGTCGCCGTCGTCTTCGCCGAAGCGCAGCCGGGGACGCAGGATGAAGAGCCCGCGATCCATGCTGCTGACGGCGATCACGTTGCGGCGCTTGAAGTAGGGATAGTTGCTCCAGGTACCGCCCTCGAAGGTCGCGTTGTCGTTCTCGGGATACATGTCGAAGAACGCGACCTCGTCGTAGCGGCCCTCGCTGACCTTGCTGATGTCGAAGATCCGAAGGCCGGAGGTGTAGTTCGAAGCGTAGGAGTAACGGCCCCGCGTATAGAGGTTATGATCGATCGAGGTCTGGCCGTTGGTCGTCGTGGCGAAGAGATCCGGGTTCTCGAGATCGCGCAGATCCCAGAGCCGGGTCGTCGTGGTCGCGACCGACTCGAAGACCTCGTCCAGTTCGTCGTCGTGGATGAAGTAGGCCTGATCCGGCGTCAGCCAGCCCTGGTGGCTGTAGCCGAAGCCGCCTTCGTAGGGCTGGTTGGCAATGACCTGCACGTCGTCCTTGTCGGTGACGTCGACGATGGACAGCGTGTTGAAGTAGGGCGCACCGTCCACGCCGCCGCGATTGGCGGAGGAGTTGAAGCAGATCTCGCGTCCCCGATACCTGCGGTCCGGGCCCTTGTAGACCACGCACTGGGTATCGTGGACGTAGCCGTGCTCGCTGAAGCAGCCGGCGTTGGTCGGGTTGCTTGGATCGGAGATGTCGATCATCTCCAGACCGCCGCGACAGGTGTTGGCCCCGACCACGTAGGCGAAGCCCGTGTCTTCGTTGATCGCGACGTTGTGCGAGCTGGAGAACTCGTTGTACAGGGCGGCGTTTTCCAGGATCACCGGCCCGTCTCGGCCATCGAGACCGCGGAGGGTCCGCAGGTCCAGGACCTGAAGGCCGTGGTTGACCGCCTCGGAGCCGATGAAGGCGTGATCCTTGTAGACCTTGATGTCACGCCAGAGCTCCCGCGTCGGGTCCAGGGCCGCCGCGGGCAGGAAACCGACGACCTTCGGCCGCCACGGCCGGCTGACGTCGATGGCGATCGTGCCTTCGGTCGCCCCGAGGAGCGCGTATTCGCGCCGGGTCTTCGGATCGGTCCAGCCCCAGATGTCGTTGACGAAGCTGACGCCCAGCTCGGTGATGTCGACGTGGGCAAGCATGTCGACGTCCTTGCAGGGATAGATCCCCGCCGCAAGCCCGCGCTTGCATCGAGCATAGGTCGAGCGACGGCTGCTCGACCTCGCCGCCGTGGACGTCGTGGCCGCGCTGCTCAAGGCAGCGGTGGCGCTCAGGCTGCTGGCGCCGGAGGCGGCCTGCGCCTCCAGGAGCTTGGCCTTGTTCTTGGCCGCGATGAGACGGAAGTCCGCCGTCTTGCCGCCATCGAAGTCGTCGGGTCTGTGTGCATTCGCGGAGGTGGAAATCGCAAAGGTGACCGCTGCCGCCAAAGCGGCCAGGGTGAAGTATTTCATTTTTTAAGCCTCCCAGCTTATGCACGTAACGATAGAGCAGGCTTCGACGCGTTGTAAAGCCGCTACCTCACCCAAATACGGTAGAAACAAGGTTCTACCATTTTCGGCTGCACCCGAGACAGAAAAGTTCGACGGAAAGATCGAAAAGGAAACAAACGAAAAGCCGCCTGAAGATCGGCGTCTCCCATCAGAGGGACCCTCCAGACTCCGCGGGAGATCCGCCGGAAACTCACGGATCCTGTGGCGTTCTTCTTCGCGGGTCGCCGCCGCGGGGCTTCGATGCCCGACCGGGGTCGATTCGGACTGCGCGCGACCGGCACGACCGCGACGGGCGGCCGCGCCCGCGGCGGGAATGAGAGGCATGCACGGGCGTTGCCAGGATAGGTTGTCGGGCCCGGACGACCGGGAACGCATGAGCATCCCGTCATATCGACGAACACCCGCTATAGGCGAAACGGCCCCAGGAGGCACCGGCGACTTCCCGACCGGGCCGAGCCATGCCAGATGATCGCCGACAACAAGGGTCGCTAGAAAAGGGAGATACGAGGTCGCCGCGACCCCGTGTCGTCTCCTGGCGCTAAGTCCGGGCGCTAAGTCCGGGCGCTAAGCGTCCTGGACCTTGCGCGCGCCGATCACCACCCCACAGGGCTCGAGGTGGGCCTCGCCGACGACCGGATCGTGGCCGGCCAGGAGATCGGAGACGTCCTGCGCCGCCGCGCCGTAGTTGAAGACGTAGCGGAGAGGACCGAGGTCCCGGACCCGGATGCCTTCGGGCAGGCGGCGCGGCGCGAGGCCGGCATCGCGCGCCAGGCGCTCGACGATCTCGAGAGCATAGGCGGGCGACGGCAGACCGGCGAGGTAGGCCGCCCTGCCCCGTGCTGCCAGGGCGATCCCGCCGTCCGCGGTTCGGTCCACCACCTCGACGCCGGCCTCCGCGACGACGAACTCGCGCCAGAGCGTGAAGTGCGAGGCGGGCCCTCGTCCCGCGATGCCGAGCCGCTCGAAGGGCGGCAGGCTCTCGACCCGCAAGACCGTCAAGGGGATCAGGGACCGGAAGGCCCCCGGCGGCAGGACCTCGGGGATCTGGAACTCTCCGGTCTTGGAACCGCTGCGCGGGCCGAGCAGGACCCGCTGGTCCCCGTCCGCCAGGGCGGCCGCCAGCGCCGGGTCCTCGGCGAAGAGGCCGGGCAGGAGGACCAGGCGATAGCCATCCACCGCCTCCGCGCGGGCCGGGACGATGTCCACGGCGAGACCGAGCCGCCGCAGGGCGCGATAGAAGCCCAGGCAGAGATCGAGATAGCGGAAGCCCCGGCCCTGCGGTTGGATCTCCCAGGCCCAGGCGCTCTCGTAGTCGAAGGCCAGCGCGACCTCGGCAGGTACGGGCGGGCCCGGCGGGCCGAGCGCGGCGAGTTCGCGGCATAGGCTCGCGGCGACCTCGTAGGACTCGTTCGGCCGGCCGTCCGGCAGCAGCAGGGCCTCGTGCATCTGCTCCTGCCCGAAGGGCGCCTGGCGCCAGCGGAAGAAGCTGACGACCTCCGCCCCGGCCGCGAAGGCCTCCTGGGCCCAGAGCCGGATCGCGCCCGGCGCCGGGGCCGGGTTGTGGGGCGCCCAGTTCACCGCGCCGGGCTGCTGCTCCATCACCCACCAGCGCCCGCGGCCGCAAGCCCGGTAGAGGTCGTGATGGAACGCCTGAAAGTCCGGGTCGCCGACCCTGAGGTAGCGGCGCTGCCGCCCCTCGTCGCGCAGCTCGCGCTCGAGATGGCCGAGCGGGTAGCTGTCCCAGGTCGCGACGTCGAGGTCGGTCGAAAGCGCGAAGTGGTCGAAGTCGGTGAAGCCGCCCATGAAGTTGTGCAGGACGTCGCGCCCGGGGGACAAGCGGCGGATGATCTCGACCTGCCGCCGGTTGAAGACCACCACCGCCTCCGAGGCATAGCGCCGGAAGGCGAGTTCCTGGGCGGGATTCGCTTCGGTCACGGTGAGGTTCGGCAGCTCGATCTCGTCGAAGGCGCGGTATTCCATCGACCAGAAGACGTTGCCCCAGGCCCGGTTGAGCGCGTCGATGGTTCCATAGCGCGCCGCGCACCAGGCGCGGAAGCCGTCGCGGGCCGCCGCCGAGTAGCTCAAGACCGTGTCGTGACAGCCGTATTCGTTGTCGACCTGCCAGGCAACCAGGGCGGGGTGTTTGCCGAAGGCCTTGGCCAGGACGGTGACGATGCGCGCGCTCTCGTCCCGGTAGCCCGGATGGCTGAAGCAGTAGTGCCGGCGTGCGCCGAAGCCGCGCGGCCGTCCCTCGCGGTCGACGGCCAGCATGTCCGGGCTGCGGTCGACCAGCCATTTGGGGGGACAGGCGGTCGGCGTGCCGAGCACGATCTCCAGGCCGGCGGCCTCCAGGGTCTCGATCGCGCGGCGCAGCCAGTCGAGCCGGAGGTCGCCGGGCGCCGGCTCCAGCCGCGACCAGGCGAACTCGCCGATCCGCACCACGGTAATGCCGGCCTCGCGCATCATGGCGGCGTCGGTCGCCCAGCGTTCCTCGGGCCAATGCTCCGGGTAGTAGCAGACCCCGAGCGCGGGCCGCCGCGGGGTCCCCTCGCCGCTCATGGCGAGCCCCCTTCGAAGACCGCGTCGTAGGCGGCGACGACCGCGCACGCCTTGGCCGCGACCGCCGCCGGCGGATCGCCCGGCGCGTAGAGGCTCGAGCCGAGCCCGAAGCTGCGGAAGCCGGCAGCGGAGTAGGCGGCGAAGTCGGCCTCGGAGACGCCGCCGACCGCGGCCATCACCGTGCCCGCGGGCAGCACGGTACGGATGGCGGCCAGGCCGGCAGGGCCCAGCACGCTGGCCGGAAAGGCCTTGAGCGCGGAGGCGCCGAAGCGCAGCGCGGCCAGCGCCTCGGTCGCAGTGAAGACGCCCGGCAGCGAGACCAGGCCGAGCGGCACGGCACGGCGCAGGACCGCCGCCTCGACGTTGGGGCTGACCATCAGCCGGCCGCCGGCGTCGCGCAGCCGGTCCACGTCGTCGGGCTCTAGGACCGTGCCCGCCCCGACCAGAACCTCCGCGCCGAAGCGGCGGGCCAGGCCCTCGATCGAGCGGAAGGGGTCCGGCGAGTTGAGCGGCACCTCGATCGCCTCGAAGCCGGCCTCGGCCAAGGCGCCGGCGACGGCCTCGACCTCGTCGGGACGAACGCCGCGCAGGATCGCGACGAGATCCCGCCGGAGCCGCGGCCAGGGCGTCGGCGCCGTCACGCGCGCCGCCTCGCGGGTCCGCCGGCCGCGTCCTTGGACGCGACCGCCATGAGCCCGGCGCAGACCGCCCGGTCGGCGTCGACGGTGGTCACCACGGCGCCGGCCGCCGCCAGGGCGGCGCCGTAGAGGCGCGCCATGCCGCCGCTCGCGACCAGGGTCACGGCGGCGGGCCCGTCGCCGCGGTCCAGGGCGGTCGCGACCTCGGCGCCGATCAGAACCCCCGAGAGCCGGGCCGCGGCATCGACGCCCGCGAGGCCGTCGAGGAGACCGGCCGCGCGGATCGAGAAGAGCGCGGAAAGGAGGCGCTCAGGGGCCGCCAAGGCACGCTCCAGGGCCGCGGCGAAGACCGGGTTGTCGGGATCGACCTGGATGCCTGCCTCGGCATCGACACCGGTCAGGCTGTGGCGCAGGATCGAATGCCTGGACAGGAGCGCGTAGAGCTCGCCGGTCAGATAGCTGGTGAAGTCCTCGACCCGCCGGCCGTCCAGCGCGACCCACTTGGAGTGCGTGCCGGGCAGGCAGAGCTGCATCCGGCCCGGCATAGCGCCCCCATTAGCGCCAGTGGGGGCGCCAGTGGGGGCGCCCGCCGCGACACCCATCAGCTGCGTCTCCTCGCCGCGCATGACGTCGGGCGCGCTTTGGTCCCGCTTGGCGAGGCCGGGCACGATGCGGACGTCCAGGCCGATGCCCGGGACCGGCACGACCGCCTCGGCGACCCGGTCCAGCGAGGCGGGCAGGTCGACGTAGGGCGCCTCGATCCAACCTTGGTGCGAGCCCGCCATGCCGCAGATCAGGACCGGGAGAGTCTCCGGCGCCGACAATCGGCTCAGGTGGTCCCGCAGCACCGCCTCGAAGCCGAGGCGCCGTCCGGCCTCCAGGCCTTCCGGCCCCTGGCTCAAGGCCAGGGCCCGGCCCTCGGCGTCGAGCAGCCAGAGCCTGAAACGGGACGTGCCCCAGTCGACCGCCGCCAGGACCGCCGCGTTCTCGGTCATGCCCGCCCTCCGTCGACGACGAGGGTCCGGCCGCTCATCATCCGCGACGCGGTCGAGGCGAGGAAGCGGCAGGCGCCGGCCTCTTTCGGGTCCTTGAAGACGACGGGCAGATCCATCACACGGCTCCTTCCGCTGCAGGCTCCGCTTGGCCTTCCAGAATCCAGATCGTGTCGGGGAAGGCCAGCGGCAGGACGAGACCCGATTGCATCAGCGCAGCGCCGGAGAGGACGAGGCCCGCGTCCGCCAGAAGCGGCGAGGGAAAGTGGCGGGTCGGGCTGCCCTCCAGGGGTTCGGGATTGCGGAGGCGGACCCGGTAGCGCCGTACCGGATCCAGTCCGGCCAAACGCAGCGGCGCCGTGGCTTCCGCCCTGGAGACCTCGAGGCTTGCCGCGAAGAGCAGGAAGCGGGTCGCGGACTCCCCGACGCTCATCCGGGCCGAGGTCTCATGGCTGGGCGACTCCAGGCGGTACGCCCGGGCGGCGTGGAGGAAGGCGCGGTTCTCCTTGTAGAAGGCGATCGCCCGACGCAGTTCGGCCGCCTCTTCCTCGGTCAGCTCGCGCAGGTCCAGCTCCAGGCCCATGTGGCCGGTCAGCGCGACCGCGGCCCGGAAGGCCATCGGCAGGACCCGGCCTGAGGTGTGGCAGCGGCGCGGGCCGACGTGGCTGCCGACGACCTCGGGCGGCAGGAAGGTCGCCGCCGCCCCCTGTATACGCCAGCGTTCCCTGGCGTCGTTGGAATCGGAAAGCCAGACCCGGGTGCAACGCGCCAGCATGCCGTAGTCGAGGCGGGCGCCGCCGGCGGCGCAGGCCTCGATTTCGACGCCGGGATGGCGCGCCCGCAGCCGGTCGATCAGGCGATAGAGCGCGCGGGTGCGCCGGTAGGTGAGATCCCGGCCCTCCGCATCGAAGGCCAGGGTGACGTCCCGGTTGTGGTCCCACTTCAGGTAGTCGATGCGCTGCGTCGAGAGCAGGTCGTCGAGCGCCTCGAAGAGATGCTCGGCGACCGCCGGACTGGCCAGGTCGAGGACCTGCTGGCCGCGGCCGGAGATCTGCTCGTAGCCCGCGGGAGCGAGGACCCAATCCGGATGGGCCCGGGCGAGGTCCGAGTCGAGGCTGACCATCTCCGGCTCGACCCAGAGCCCGAAGGTCATGCCGAGCCCTTCGACGTGGTCGATCAGCGGCCCCAGGCCCTCGGGATACTTGCGCGGATCGACCCGCCAGTCCCCGAGCCCCGAGGTCGCGTCGTCGCGCTTGCCGAACCAGCCGTCGTCGAGCACGAAGCGTTCGGCCCCGAGGCCGGCGGCGCGGGCGGCGAGGTCCTTCAGGACCCCCAGCTCGTGATCGAAGTAGACCGCCTCCCAGCAGTTGTAGTGGACCGGCCGCGGCCCCGAAGCCTCCGGGAAACGGACGACCTGCCTGCGGACATGGGACTGGAAGGCCTGGGCCAGGCCGCTCAGCCCGCCCCCGGCGCAGGCGAAGTGGATCACACCGGATTCGAAGCCGCCCCGCTCTTCCGCGTCACGCGCGTCCCGGCTGCAGGACATCCCGAACTGAAGCTGGCGGCGGCCGTCGGGCAGTGCCTCGACGATCATCCGGTGCCCGCCCGACCAGCCGAAATGGACGCCGTGGACCGCGCCGGCGGTCGCCGTCGCGCCGGGCCGCGGGACGACGACCGCCGGGAAGTGATCGTGGCCCGGCCGCCCGCGCCGGCTCTCGCGCAGGTGGACGCCGCGCGCGAAGCCGACGCGCTCTTCGCCGAACTCACGGCTCCAGCGGCCGACGTAGTCGATGAAGTCCGGGGCGTCCTGCGGCAGCGGCAAGACCGGCGCCGCCAGCCAGTCGAGCTTGAGGTCCCCCTCCCCCTCGATCGTCGCCCAGGCCCGCAGCACCTCGCCCCCGGCCGGCGCCTCGAAGTGCGCCCGGTAACGGAGGCCGCGGATGCGGTCGCGCGCGTCGAAGCGGATCGCCCCGTCGCCCGCCGCCACCGCCTCCAGCATGAACTGGGTCGCGAGCGGCCGGCCCCGCCCGTCGCGCAGGCGGAGGCCCGGCTGGCCGGGAAAGCCGCGCCCCTCCTCCGGGCAGATCGAGAGCGCGGCGACCTGGTCGAGGGTGCCCGGCGCCAGCGGCCGGACCTGGCTGCGCGCCAGCGCCGCCAGGTCCTCCGCCGCCGGCAGCGGCGCGCCCCAGTAGACGACGCCGGGCAGATGGCCGCCCCAGGAGGCAAAGGCCAGGGTCTGGCCCGGCGTGTCGAGCCGCCAAAGCCGGACGCCCGGGTCTGCGCGGACCGCGGCCTGGAGCGCCATGGCTTCAGCCCTTGGTCGCGCCGAGCGTCAGGCCGGCGATGAAGTGTTTCTGCATCAGGAAGAACATGATCACCGGCGGCAGCGCGGCGACGATCGAGCCGGCGGAGACCAGATGCCAGGCGGCGACCCACTGTCCGTTCAGGGAGTAGAGCCCGGCGGTCACCGGCAGTGCATGGTTGCCCTGCACCAGCACGGTCGCCCAGAAGTAGTCGTTCCAGATGAAGGTGAAGATCAGCACCGCCAGCGCGGCGATGGCCGGACGCATCAGCGGCAGGACGATGTACCGGAAGATCTTCCATTCGCTGACCCCTTCGACCCGCGCCGATTCGATCAGTTCGCCGGGCAAGGCCCGGATGAAGTTGCGCATGAAGAGCGTGCAGAAGCCGGTCTGGAAGGCGACGTGGAACAGGATCAGGCCGCTGGTCGTGTCGTAAAGCCCCATCTGCAGCGTCAGGTCGCGGACCGGCACCATCAGGATCTGGAAGGGCACGAAGTTGCCGGCCACGAACATGAAGAAGACCAGCAGGTTGCTCTTGAAGCGGTAGACCGCCAGGGCATAGCCGGTCAGGCAGGACAGGGCGACCGCGCCGATCACCGTCGGCAGCGTGACCTTGAAGGAATTGAGGATGTAGAGCCCGATGGGCGAGTTGCGGAAGACGTCGGCGTAGTTCTCGAAGGCGATCGCCGAGGGCAGGCCGAAGTAGTTGCCGGCCGCCAGGTCGCCCGAGGGCTTCAGCGAGGTCATCATGACGCCCAGCAGCGGCAGCAGCCACAGCAGCAGGGCGACCGGCAGGGCGATCCGATAACCGTTCTGGGTCAGGCTGCCCGCCCGTTCGACTGGTCTGGGGAACATCAGCCGTGCCTCTCTTCCGACACCATGCGGACGATGAAGAGCGTGATGAAGACCATCATGATGCAGAACAGCACCACCGCGATGGCCGCGCCGTAGCCCATGCGATAGCCGTATTCGGACAGGGCCTGCTCGTACATGTAGAAGGACAGGACCCGGCTGGAGCCGTAGGGCCCGCCGTCGGTCATAATCGAGACAAGGTCGAAGGAGCGCAGCGCGCCGATCACCGTGACCACGACCGCGATGAAGGTCGCCGGGCGCAGCTGCGGCAGGATCACGTGCCACAGCATGCGCCAGCCCTTGGCGCCGTCCAGGCGTCCCGCCTCGATCTGGTCCGGCGAGACGTTGTTGAGCCCGGTCAGGTAGAGGATCATGCAGTAGGCGACCTGCGGCCAGAGCCCGGCGGCGATGATGCCGTAGGTGACGAAGCGCTCGTCCGCGAGAATGGCGATGCTCTCGCCCGTCAGGCTCTCGATGATTGTGGTCAGCAGGCCGAAGTTGGGCGCGTAGAACCAGGAGAAGATCAGCCCGACCACGACCTGGCTGATGACGAAGGGGAAGAAAAAGAGCGACTTGTAGAGTCGGATGCCCCAGACGTTCTGGTTCAGAAAGATTGCGATTAAAAGCCCGGCCGGGATCGCCAGCATGTAGAGCACGAGCCAGAGCAGGTTGTTCCAGAGCGATGTGTAGAAGGCGTCGTCGTCCAGCAGCTCGATGTAGTTCTCGGTGCCGATCCAGGTTCTCTCGCCGATCCCGTCCCAGTCGTAGAAGCTGATCCACATGGACTCGAAGATCGGCCCGATGACGTAGACCAGGAACATGATGATCCCGGGCGCGAGGAACAGCCAGGGCGCGAGGCGCAGCTGGTTGCGCCGCCAGAAGCTCCTCGTCGCTGGTTTTGCCGTGCCTACCGCCGTCGACATTTCTGCCCTCCCCGGCCCGGCTTGTTCTCAGCCGGTTGTCGTGACCGGCCGCGGGATGGGCGGACGGGATCTACCCGCCCGCCCGCCGCAGCTTACTTGTAGACCCGCTTGCGGATCTTCTCGAGGCGCTTGAGGATCCGCTCGGAATTGCCGGGCTTCACCATGAACTCCTGGAAGCCCTC
>JAKSBE010000028.1 GCA_022361275.1 Kiloniellales bacterium | reverse complement strand
CGGCTCAGCCGGCGGTGCCCGTCGCCAGGCTGCCGGAGGCGGCGGTCAGGCCGTAGACACCCCGTTGGCCGGGGATCAGCTGGAAGCGCTCCGAGACCCCCAGAACCGTCTCGGCGCCCCCCAGAAAGAGGAAGCCGTCCTCGGCCATGATCCCGGCGATCAGGTCGAGCGCCTTGGTCTTGGTGTCGGGATCGAAGTAGATGAGGACGTTCCGGCAGAACACCACGTCGACCTGACGCAGCCCCGGCGCCGGCTCCAGCAGGTTGTGGGGCTTGAACGTGACCATGTTGCGGATCTCGTCGCTGATCTTCCAACGCTCGCCGTCCTGCTTGAAGTACTTCATCAGGAACTGGACCGGCAGGCCGCGCTGAACCTCGAACTGCGAATAGGCCCCTTCCTTGGCCTTGGCCAGGATCTCGAGCGAGAGGTCCGTGGCCAGGATCTCGATCGACCAGCCGGCCAACTGGGCCGCCTGCTCCTTGAGCAGCATGGCGAGACTGTAGGGCTCCTGACCGCTGGAGCAGGCCGCGCACCAGATCCGCAGCGTCTTCGCCTGGCTCCGGTGGTCAAGCATGTAGGGCAGCACCAGGTTTCGGAACTGGTCGAAGGGCTTCTGATCGCGGAAGAAGAAGGATTCGTTGGTCGTCATCGCCTCGGTGACGTCGACCAGCAGCTTCTCGTTGCCGCCTCTGCGGATCACCGCCACGAGGTCGTCGACCCCGCCGATATCGTACTTGCGCGCGACGGGGTTCAAACGGCTCTCCAGCAGATACGCCTTGTCGGAGCCGAGAACGAGGCCAGAGCGATCCTTGAGGATCCTTGCGACCAGGTTGAAGTCGTCGATGTTCATGCCGCAGACCTCATGGCGACCTTGCTGATGTAGGGAGCGATCTCGGCCAGCGGCAGAACCGCGCTGCAGAGACCAGCCGTGGCGACCGCGCCCGGCATGCCCCAGACGACGGAGCTTTCCTCGTCCTGAGCGATGATGGTGCCGCCGGCCTCGACCACGCTGCGCCCGCCCTCGCGGCCGTCCGCGCCCATGCCGGTCAGGATCGCGACCAGCAGGCGGGCGCCGTAGACCTTGGCCAGGCTGCGCAGCATCGGATCGACAGCCGGCCGGCAGAAGTTCTCCTGCGGACCGTCGGAGAGCCGGATCACGGCGCCGCCGTCGCCGATCTCGACCAGCATGTGCCGATCGCCCGGCGCCAGGTAGACCTGGCCGCCGACCACCGCCTCGCCGTCGTCCGGCTCGTGACAGGGCAACCCGGTCTGCCGGCCGATGTGCTCGGCCAGCAGGGTGGTGAAGGTCGGCGGCATATGCTGGGTGATGAAGACCGGCTGCCGCGGCCGCGCCCCGAATCCGCCGAGCACCTTGAACAGCGCCTGGGGTCCGCCCGTCGAGCTGCCGATGGCGATCGCCGTGGGCTGCTGCGGCACCCCGCCGCGCAGGCTGATCGCCGCCGTGGCGGGCGCCGGCTTGGCGCTCTCCGCCCTCGGGCCGGCGACCGGCGAGGGCGCATGGCCGCGGCAGGCGGCGCCCAGGACCTTGACCTTCTCGGTCAGCTCCCGGGCGAAGGCCTCGGCCGAGCGCAGCTCCTGACTGGAGCTCGGCTTGGTCAGGTAGTCGGCGGCGCCCATGGCGAGGGCCCGAAGGGTGACGTCGGCATTGGCCCGGGTCAGTGTGGAGTTCATGATCACCTTGGCCTCGGGCTTGACCTCCAGAATCTTGGGCAGGGCGGTCAGGCCGTCCATCACCGGCATGTCGATGTCCAGCAGGACGACCTCGATCTCCGGATTCCGCTGCAGCGAAGAGACCGCCATCTCGCCGTTGATGACCGAGGTGACCACCTCGATCAGGGGATCCTGCTCCAGGGTGCGATTGAGCATGGCGCGGATGACGGTGGCGTCTTCGACCACCATCACCCGGTACGGCCCGTTGTCTCCGGCTGCCCCCACGGTCGATGCCATCAAATGAGCCCCACCTGGACGAACTTGGATTCGATGATCTCGGTGTCGAAGGGTTTCATGATGTATTCGTTGGCACCGGCGGTCATGGCCTGCTGGATATGGCTCATGTCGTTCTCGGTGGTGCAGAACACCACGACCGGCTGCTTCTCGCCGCCCATCGCCCGCAGCTCCTTGAGGAAGTCCAGCCCGTTCATCACCGGCATGTTCCAGTCCAGCAGCACGGCGTCGGGCATGTAGCGGCGGCAGGCCTCCATGGCCTTTTGCCCATCCTCGGCCTCGTAGATCTCGAAGTTCAGGCTCTCGAGGATCTTGCGCGCCACCATGCGGACGACCTTCGAATCGTCGACGATCAGACAGGATCTCATTGCCTCTCTCCGCAACACTTTCCTGCAGGCTTCTTTCGCTTCATCTCGCTTTCCATTGTCTCTTGCGGACCCAATCCAATGGGGATACCGGCCCCGGAGCCGACCCTAGGCGGCCGCGACGGCGATGCCGCCGAAGCTGAGCAGGCTCGCGACGTCCAGGACGACCAGCAGGCCGTGGTCGAGGCGGTAGACGCCGGCGGCGTAGTTGCGAAAGCTCGGATCGAGCGTCGGCGGGCTGGTCTCGAAGGCGGTCGAGCTCAGGCTCAGCACCTCGCCGACGCTGTCGACGACCAGGCTGTAGAGCTCGTGGTCGTTCTCGACCACGATGCTCATGCCCTTGTCGTCGTTCCCGCGCGGCGAAAGACCGATCCGCCGCCGGATGTCGATCGCGGTGACCACGCGTCCACGCAGGTTGAGCTGCCCCATGATCTCGGCCGGAGCCAGCGGGATCCGGGTGATCTTGTAGCTCGCCAGCACGTCCTGGACCTTGAGCACCGGGATGCCGAAAAGCTGGCCGGCGATCGTGAAGGACACGAAGTCCTCGCTATGGCCGAAGCCGGCGCCCTCCGGCCCGGCAGGCTTTGCGTCACTGCGGCTCATGCGGCACCTCTCTTCTCGGCCAGGGTGTCCTGCAGCGCGGCCAAGAGGGCATCCCGGTCGAACTTCGCGACGTAGTCGCGGAACCCGACCCGGCGGCCGCGCGCCAGGTCGGCGGGCGTGGCGTGGGACGACAGGGCGACCAGGGGGATGCCGCTGAAGCGCTGGTCCTGGCGCAGGCTCTGGGCGAACTGGAAGCCGTCCATCCCCGGCATCTCGATGTCCGATATGATGACGTCGAAGGCGTCCCCGGCTTCGAGCAGGGCGAGCGCCGCGTCGGCGCCCTCGACCGCAGCCACCTGGTAGCCGGCCACGGAAAGCAGCGGTGACAGCAGGTTCCGGAAGAACGGGCTGTCGTCGACCAGCAGGATCCGCCGGCCTTGGCCCTCGATTCCGAAGGCCTCCGTGGCCTCGGACCCGAACCAGTCGTCGAAGGCCTGGGTCAGGTAGTGGCTGGTGTCGATGACGTCCGTCGCGGCCCCGGCGATCAGCGCGCTGCCGATGAAGCCCGAGCGCTCGGAGGAAAGCTCGACCTCCATGCGGTCCTCGACGATGTCGACGATCTCGTCCACCACCAGGCCCATGGTCCGGTCGCGGTCGGTGAAGACCAGCACCGGCTTGCGGCCGTTCTCCGGCAGAGGATCGGCTCCGAGCATCTGTACCAGAGGCATGAGGTGGCCCCGGTACTGCACCAGGGTGCGGCCGCCGGAGCGCTCGACCGTCGCCAGGTCGACTTCCTCGAGCCTGGCGATCAGCGCCAGGGGCACGGCCTTGGGCGAGGCGTCCACGGCGCGGAACACCAGCATGGCGACCTTCTCCTGGGCCAGCTCGGTCAGGCGCTCGGCACCGGCTGCGAGGTCTTCGCCGACCGAAATCTCGCCGGTCGCGCTCGCGATGCCGTTGGGGTCCAGGATCATGACGACGCTGCCGTCGCCGAGGATGGTGTTGCCGGAATAGAGCGGAATGTCGCGCAGGATCGGCGCCACCGGCTTGACCACGATCTCCTCGGTATCGAAGACCCGGTCGACGATGATCCCGAAGGCATAGGCGCCGACCTGCGAGACGATGATGAAGGCGTCGTCCTGGATCCGGCGCTCCTCGATCGAGACCACGTTCGAGGCCTCGGCTTCCGCCGCCGCGGCCGCGCTCTTCGCTTCCAGGCCCAGCAGCTGCCGCAGGTTCACCAGAGGCAGCAGCCGGTTGCGCAGCCGCAGCACCGGCGTCTCGTTGATCTGCTCGATGATGTGGTCGCTGTTGTTCGAGGCGCGGACCAGCTCGATCACCGAAAGCTGCGGCACCGCGAAGCGCTCGCCGCCGCACTCGACGATCAACGCCGAAACGATGGCCAGTGTCAGCGGGATCTTGATGATGAACTTCGTGCCCTGGCCCTCGGTCGAGGTCAGCTCGATCGTGCCGCCGATCCGCTCTATGTTGGTGCGCACCACGTCCATGCCGACGCCGCGGCCCGAGACGGCGGTCACCTGCTCGGCGGTGGAGAAGCCGGGCTTGAAGATCTGCTGCTGGATCTGCTGGTCCGACATCGAGGCCAACTGGGCTTCCGGAACCAGCCCCTTCTCCCGCACCTTCTTCCTGATCTTCTCGGTCGACAGGCCCCGGCCGTCGTCGGAGATCTCGATGATGATGTGCCCGCCCTCGTGAAAGGCGTTGAGGAGCACGGTCCCGGTTTCGGGCTTGCCGGCCGTCTTCCTGGTCTTGGGGTCCTCCAGGCCGTGGTCGGCGGAGTTGCGGACCATATGGGTCAGCGGATCCTTGATCAGCTCCAGGACCTGGCGGTCGAGCTCGGTCTCGGCGCCCTTCATCACCAGATCGATCTTCTTGTCCAGCTCGTGCGCCAGGTCGCGCACGATCCGGGGCAGCTTGGCCCAGGCATTGCCGATCGGCTGCATGCGGGTCTTCATCACGCTTTCCTGGAGTTCGGAAACGACGTGATTGAGCCGCTGGAGCGGCGCCGCGAACTCGCTCTCGCGCTGCGCGCGAAGGATCTGGAGCAGTTGATTGCGGGTCAGGACGAGCTCCGAGACCATGGTCATGAGGTCTTCGAGCAGGTCGACGTTGACCCGGATCGACTGGTTGGCGACCGCGGATTCCTTCGGCGCATCCTGCGACTTGGCCGGCCCTGCGCTGGCGGCCGCCGGTGGGGGCGGCGCCTCGGAGGGAGCCGTCTCGGCCGGCGCGGCCTCGGCGGAATCCTCGGGCATCTCGGGCTCCGCGGCGGCGGTCTCCGGTTCCGGCTCCGGTGCCGGAGGTTCCGGCGCGGGCGCTTCCGTCGGCGGCGCCGTGCCCTTGAAGACCGCGTCCAGACGGCCGATCAGCGCGGCGTCGTCGCCCTCCGGCTCGGCCTCGGTCTCCTCAAGGGTGCCGAGGATGCTGCGGATGCGGTCCAGGCATTCGAGGATCAGGGTCACGATCTCGGGCGAGACCGCGAGCTCCCCGTCGCGCACCTTGCCGAGCACGTTCTCGCCGGCATGGGCCACCGCCTCCAGCCTGGGCAGGCCCAGGAAGCCGCAGGTACCCTTGATCGTGTGCATCAGGCGGAAGATATTGCTGAGCAGCTCCGGATCGTTGGGATTCTGCTCCAGCTTGATGAGCTCGACGTCGAGGACGGCGAGACTCTCGTTCGTCTCGGTCAAAAACTCGCTCAGTAGGTCGTCCATGCCGCTCTTACCAAGATCGGGAAAGCCGAGGGCGGCTCGTCTGCCGCCCGGTCCGGGATTAACCAACGCCCTTATGGGGTATCGAACCTTGACAAAGACAAATTAATAACGGGTTACATCGTTAGATCTATACTTCCACAAGCCTCCGCTCGGGCAGCACAGGCGCGTCGTGGCGACAAGGCCGCCGGCGAGGTCGCGCTTCTAAGCGCCGGCGGGCTCCGCTACTCTGCAGCCGCGATCACGCCGACAACGCCGGGTTCCGGCCAGGACAGCGATGACTGAAGCCATTCAGACCCCGCCTCCCCGCCTGCCCGCGGCCGGCGGAACCGGGCCCCGAGGCGGAGGTGGACCCGGAAAGGACCGGATGACGGGCAGCGGCAGCCTGGGCCGCTTCACGCCTCTGCTCGGCCTGTCCCTTCTGATCGCCGGGCTTTTCGCCGTCCCGATCGTGAGCGTGATCGGCAGCATCTTCGCCGAGGGCCAGGGCACCTGGGCGCACCTGGCCGAAACGGTACTGCCCCGCTACCTCTGGAACACGGTCTGGCTGGTCCTGGGGGTCGGGCTGGGCGTTTCCGTGATCGGCGTGACCACCGCCTGGCTGATCACCATGTGCCGCTTCCCCGGGCGGCGGATCTTCGAATGGGCGATGATCCTGCCGCTGGCCGTGCCGGCCTATGTGATGGCCTACGCCTACACGGATTTCCTGCAGTTCAGCGGCCCCTTGCAGTCCTTGCTTCGGGAACTGACCGGCTGGACGCGTGAGGACTACTGGTTTCCCTCGGTCCGCTCGCTGGGCGGGTCGATCACCATGCTCTCGCTGGTGCTCTATCCCTACGTCTACCTGCTGGCCCGGACCGCCTTCCTCGAGCAGTCGGTCTGCGCCCTGGAGGTGAGCCGGACCCTGGGCTGCTCCGCCTGGGGCAGCTTCTTCCGGATCGCCCTGCCCCTGGCCCGGCCGGCGATCGCGGCCGGCACCACGCTGGCCCTGATGGAGACCCTCGCGGACTACGGCACGGTGGCCTTCTTCGGGGTCCAGACCTTCACGACCGGCATCGTGCGCGCCTGGATCTCCTTCGGCGACCGGATCGCCGCCGCCCAGCTCGCGACCAGCCTGCTCGGCTTCGTGTTCCTGGTCCTGCTCCTCGAGCGCTGGTCCCGGGGCCGGGCCCGCTACCACCACACCTCGAGCCGCTATCAGAAGCTCCCGGGCTACAAGCTGCGGGGCCTGCGCGCCGGGCTCGCCGCCCTGGCCTGCGGGCTGCCGCTCCTGCTCGGCTTCCTGCTGCCGGCGGGCATCCTCCTGGACCTCCTTTTACAGGTCGAGGGGCCCCTCTTCGGCCGCCGTTTCCTCGACCTCGTCCAGAACAGCTTCACCCTGGCCGCCCTGACCGCGGTCCTGGCGGTGGTCCTGGCCGTGATCATGACCTATGCGGTCCGCCTCAGTCCGGGCGCCCTGGGCGCCTTCGCCATCCGCTTCGCCTCGCTCGGCTACGCCATTCCGGGAATCGTCATTGCGATCGGCATCCTGATTCCCTTCGCCACCCTGGACAACGCGATCGACGCCTGGATGCGCCGCAGCTTCGGGGTCTCGACCGGGCTGCTGCTGACCGGCGGCATCGCCGCCCTGGTCTTCGCCTACCTGGTCCGTTTCCTGGCGGTTTCGCTGAACACCGTGGACGCGAGCCTGAGCAAGATCCGGCCCTCGATGGAGGACGCCGCGCGCAGCCTGGGCGAGGGCCCGACCGGCACCGTGCTCAGGGTCCATGCGCCCCTGATGTTCGGCGGCCTGCTCTCGGCCGGGCTCCTGGTCTTCGTCGACGTCATGAAGGAGTTGCCGGCGACCCTGGTGATGCGGCCCTTCAACTTCGACACCCTGGCGGTCCAGGCCTACAACTTCGCCTCGGACGAGCGCTTGGCCGAGTCCGCCCTGCCGGCCCTGGCCATCGTCGCCGTCGGCATCCTGCCGGTGATCCTGCTGTCGCGGGCGATCTCGCGGGCCCGCCCGGGCAGCGGCATGCCGGCGCGTTCTTGAAGATCCCCGACCGCAATGAAATCGGCGGCCCGCGAGACCTTGGCCCCGGGACCGCCGAATCAAGCCGAAGCTGGGAGGCTGTCGGCTACTTCCAGCCGGCGCGGTCGAAGACTTTCTGCGCCTTGGGCTGGTTCTCGCCGTAGACGGCCACGTTGAGCGGATCGACCTTGAAGGTGCCGAGCGACTCGACCGCCGAGTTTCCTTTGACCGTCCCGGCCACCGGGTACTCGTTGTTGCCGTCGGCGAAGTAGCGCTGGGCGCCCTCGCTCGCGAGGTACTCCAGGAACTTGACCGCCGCCGCCTTGTTCGGGGCGTTCTTCAACACGCCGGCACCGGAGACGTTGACGTGGGTGCCGCGGTCGCCTTGGTTCGGAAAGACCCAGCCGACCTTGTCGGCCACGCCCTTGTCCGCATCCTTCGGATTGGTCATCAGGCGGACGTAGTAGTAGGTATTGCCGACCGCGAGGTCGCACTCTCCGGCGGCCACGGCGCGGATCTGGTCGGTGTCGCCGCCCTGCGGATCCCGGGCGAGGTTCGCGACCACGCCCTTGGCCCAGTCCTCCGCCGCCTGCTCGCCGTGGGCGGCGATGATCGAGCCCATGAGCGACTGGTTGTAGATGTTGGAGGAGGAACGGATGCAAATCTTGCCCTTCCACTTCGGATCGGCGAGTTCCTCATAGCTCGAGATCGCGTCCGACTGGACCCGGTCCTTGGCGTAGTAGATCACGCGCGCCCGGGAGGAGAAGCCATACCAGAGCCCTTCCGGATGCCGCAGGTTGGCCGGCACCACCTCGTCGAGCAGCTTGCTCTCGACCGGCTGGAACAGGCCCGCCTGCTCGGCCCGCCAAAGGCGCCCGGCGTCGACCGTCAGCAGAACGTCGGCCGGGCTGTTGGCGCCCTCGCTCTTGATCCTTTCGATCAGCGCGTCGCCCTTGCCCTCGATCCGGTTGATCTTGACCCCGGTCTCCTTGGTGAAGTTCTCGTAGAGCGCCTCGTCGGTCTGATAGTGCCGGGAGGAGTAGAGATTCAGCACCTCTTCGGCCGCAGCTCCGGTCACGGGCGCAGCAGCAAGAGCGAGGACTGACAGTCCCCGAACTAAGGCTTTCATTTCACAAGTCTCCCCAGGTGTTTGACTGCAATTGCAAGTCATTATCACTTGCAGTCTTACGGAGCGGCGGGCGTCCTGTCAAGCTGGGAGGATCGCCATGGAGGCGTGGCCAGCCCTGTGAAACGGCCTGTTAGCCAAGAGCGGGGCCCAATCTTCAGGAAAACCGATTAGCGCCCAAGCGAAGCCTACGAAACCTATCCCGATTTACATGATCATCCGGCCGTCTCAGCCCGGGATCTGCGCCGAGAGCCGCAGCCGCTCTTGGTCCAGGGAGGTGATCTCGATCCGGCGCCCGAGACGCTGGCTCAGGAGCATGGTGAAGTAGCCATGGACGTTGCGCGGCGTCAGCTGCTGCAGGGAGGCCCCCTCCGCCAAGGCCTCCAGGGTCGCATCGCTGAAGGCGACACCCTTGCCCTCGGCGGTGGCGGAGATTTCGGCGCCGTCCCCCTTCTCCGTGATGGCGACCCGGACCGTGCCGCCGGTCGGCAGCGCCTCCTGGGCCAGGGCGATCATGTTCAGGATCAGCTTGCCGCTGCCCTCCGGCCAGACCATCGCCTTGGCCTCGGCCGGCCAATCCAACGAGACCCGGCCGCCTTCGAGCACACCCTCGGCCAGTTCGGCCAGGAAGTTGGGGTCCTGGCGACGCTCGGTCTGACCCAGCCCGTAGGCGATCCGATAGAACTGCAGGATCGCCGAGGCCCGCCGGGTGGAGAGCGCGGTCAGTTCCAGGGCCTCGTCGGACATGCCCAGATCCTCCTCGGCGAGCAGCTCCATGCCGTTGCCGATCGCCCCGACGGGGCCGACGAGATCGTGGCACAGCTTCGAGCACAGCAGTTCAGTCAGTCGGATGTCGTTCATCTCTACGCCTTTGCTGGAGGATGCGGGCGGCGGCCCTGCGCCGGAACAGCGCTGGGCGACAAAAATAGGCCGCTTTCAAGATCTTCCCGCTGAGACGGCTTCACTATATACTGGTATACCACGCCCATTTGCTGGTATACCACGAACGCGAAGCTCGAAGGCAGGAAGCTCGAAGGCAGGACATGGCACAGGAGCTTGAACCCGGCATGCAGGTGCGCCACCCGGCGAGACCGGATTGGGGAATCGGACAGATCCAATCGGTCGTCGGAAACCGCATCACCGTGAATTTCGAGCACGCTGGCAAGCTCTTGATCAATGGGGAGAGAGTGACCCTGGATGTGGTCGGCGACGATGCCGCCTGAAGGGATCCGGGCGATTCGCAGACATAATGTCATCACTGCCGACCCAGGGGCAATACAGGCAAGACCCTGAGGCGAGGCGGCGGTCGGGGCTCGGGCGCTCTTCGCCGCAGGGTGAAGCCGCCGGGGCAAGCGGCGAAGGGAAAAGGGCTTTTATGGCCAGAGACAACGGAAGCAGTCCAGGCGCGGAGCGCAAGATCCATCCGGGCGCCGGCCGCCGCCAGGCCCTGGCTTTCCCCAAGGGGCGGCAGGTCGACGCCGCCTCCCTGGAGGAGGTCCACGCCCTGCTGGGCGAGGGCCCTTACAAGGGCGACCTGCTGATCGAATACCTGCACCTGATCCAGGATGCCCGGGGCCACCTTTCGGCCGGCCATCTCCAGGCACTGGCCGAAGCGCTGAAGCTGCCCATGGCCGAGGTCTACGAGGTCGCCTCCTTCTACGCCCACTTCGACATCGTCCTCGACGGCGAGGCGCCCCCGGCCCCCTTGACCATCCGGGTCTGCGACAGCCTGACCTGCGAGATGATGGGCGCCCAGGCACTCCTGGCCACGCTGCCGGCCCGGCTCGGCCCCGCCGTCCGGGTGGTCCGGGCGCCCTGCATGGGCCGCTGCGACTGTGCCCCGGTGGCCGAGGTCGGGCATCGCCACGTCGACCGCGCGACCCTGGCCTCCCTTGCCGCGACCGCGGAGAGCGGCGACCACCATCCGGTCATCCCGGACTACGCGGATTACGAGGCCTATGTCGCCGAGGGCGGCTACCGGACCCTCAAGGCCTGCTACGACGGCGGTCACACGCCCGACGACCTGGTCGCCAGGCTTGAGGAGTCGCAGCTCAAGGGCAAGGGCGGCGCCGGCTTCCCCAGCGGCGTCAAGTGGAAGATCCTGCGCCAGCAGGCCAAGCCGCGGCTCTTCGCGATCAACGCGGACGAGGGCGAGCCGGGCACCTTCAAGGACCGCTACTACCTGGAGCGCGACCCCCACCGTTTCCTGGAAGGCATGCTGATCGCCGCCTGGGCGGCCGAGGTCGAGACCTGCTACGTCTACCTGCGCGACGAGTACCCGGCGGCGCGGGAGATCCTGCTGAAGGAGATCTCCCGCATCGAGGCCGAGGGCCTGACCCAGGGCCGGCGGATCGAGCTCAGGCGCGGCGCCGGCGCCTACATCTGCGGCGAAGAGTCCGCAATGATCGAGTCGATCGAGGGCAAGCGCGGCCTGCCCCGGCACAAGCCCCCCTACCCTTCGGAAGTCGGGCTCTTCGGCCTGCCGACCCTGACCCACAACGTCGAAACGGTCTACTGGCTGCGCGACATCATCGAGAAGGGGCCGGCCTGGTACGCCGATCAGGGCCGCCGCGGCCGCAAGGGTTTCCATTCCTTCTCGGTCTCCGGCCGGGTCAGGGAACCGGGGGTCAAGGTGGCCCCCGCCGGGGTCACGATCCGTGAACTGATCGAGGAGTACTGCGGCGGGATGGCCGAGGGCCACAGCTTTGCCGGCTACCTGCCCGGCGGCGCCTCGGGCGGCATCCTGCCGGCCCGTCTGGACGACATCCCGATCGACTTCGGCACCCTCCAGGACTACGGCTGCTTCATCGGCTCCGCCGCGGTGGTCGTGCTCTCGGATCAGGACGACATCAAGGCGGTCGCCCTGAACCTCATGCGCTTCTTCGAGGACGAATCCTGCGGCCAGTGCACGCCCTGCCGCAACGGCACGGAGAAGGCGGTGCAGATGATGAGCCAGGAGGATTGGGACGTGCCGCTGCTGGAGGAGCTCTCCCATGTCATGATGGACGCCTCGATCTGCGGGCTCGGCCAGGCCGCGCCCAACCCCCTGCTTTGTGTGCTCAAGTATTTCCCGGAGGCGCTCAAATGAGTGATGCGATCACCTTCTCCCTCAACGGCAAGGACGTCACCGCGGCACCCGGCGAGACCATCTGGCAGGCCGCCGAGCGCGAGGGCGTCGAGATTCCGCACCTCTGCTACCTGCCGGAGCCGGGCTACCGCGCCGACGGCAACTGCCGGGCCTGCATGGTCGAGATCGAGGGCGAGCGGGTGCTCGCCGCCTCGTGCATCCGCAAGCCGAGCGAGGGCATGGTGGTCAAGACCGCCTCGGAGCGCGCGAAAAAGTCGCGGGAGATGGTCTTCGAGCTGCTGATGGCGGACCAGCCGAAGCGCGAGGTCGCCCATGACCCGCAGTCGCGCTTCTGGGACTGGGCCGAGCGCATGAACGTCTGGAGCAGCCGCTTCCCGGCCCGCCCCCAGGTCGAGGCGGACAGCAGCCACAGCGCCATCGCGGTCAACCTGGACGCCTGCATCCACTGCAATCTCTGCGTCCGCGCCTGCCGCGAGGTCCAGGTCAACGACGTGATCGGCATGGCCTACCGGGGCCACGGCTCGAAGGTGGTCTTCGACTTCGACGATCCCATGGGCGAGAGCACCTGCGTGGCCTGCGGCGAGTGCGTGCAGGCCTGCCCGACCGGCGCCCTGATGGAGGCCAGCCTGCTCGACGACCAGGGCGTTCGCGTGAACTTCGAAGAGCGCAGCGTCAACTCGGTCTGCCCCTTCTGCGGCGTCGGCTGCCTGATCGAGGCCAAGGTCAAGGACGACAAGATACTCTACGTCGACGGCCGCAACGGCCCGGCCAACCAGAACCGGCTCTGCGTGAAGGGCCGCTTCGGCTTCGACTACATCAACCACCCGCACCGCCTGACCAAGCCGCTGATCCGCCTGGAAGGCGTCGCCAAGGGCGCCGACCTGGAGATCGACCCGGCGAACCCCTGGAGCCACTTCCGCGAGGCGACCTGGGAGGAGGCGCTGGAGCTGGCCGCCGAGGGCCTCAAGCGCGTCCGCGACCGCGAGGGGGGCAAGGGCCTGGCCGGCTTCGGCTCGG
>JAKSBE010000209.1 GCA_022361275.1 Kiloniellales bacterium | reverse complement strand
TAAGTCTGCGCCGCGATCAGCGCCTCGTGCGGGTCAAGGAAGACCGGCAGCAGCCAGCCCTGGGTCACCCAGCGCAGGCGCCAGGGATAGGGCACCAGGGTCAGGATCGAGTAGTGCAGATGCGCCGGCTTGCCGACGGCGTTGCCGGTCGTCCCCACGGCGCCGAGCCGCACGCCGCGCGCGACCCAGGCGCCGAAGGCCGTGTCGGCCCGCGACAGGTGGGCGTAGTAGTGCAGCCGCCACTTCGGCCCGAGCACGGCGACCGAAAGCCCGCCGCGGCCGAAGTCGCCGACGAAGACCACCAGGCCCGGCGTCGCCGCGATCACCGGCCGGCCCTCCGGCGCGAAGATGTCGATCCCCTTGTGCACGCCGGAGGCGCCCCAGGGCTCGTACCAGAAGGTCTCATGGTGCCAGTCGGCCGAGGTCGCCCCCGCGACCGGGATCATCAGCCGCTCCGGCAGCAGGAAGCCGGCCGCGAGGACGGCGAGCAGGGCGACCAGGGTGCCGAGGAGAACCCGCTTGCGCTTCATCACACGATCTTGCCGGTGGATCTTGCCGGCCCCGTGGCCGGAGCGTGGCCGGAGCGCGGCGCAATCGTGACGCCGCGGCGCATCCAGAGGCTTTATGGTCCCTGCGGCCTTGGCCATACTGCGGGTGCCGGCCGCGAAGAGCCGGCCAAGGACGGCTTTCGAGCAGGGAGCAGACGACCATGACCGGGCCCTTGTGGCAGCCCTCGGCGGCGCGGATCGCCGCCGCCAACCTGACCGCCTTCATGGCCAAGCTGAAAGAGGACTGGGGCTTCGAGGGCCAAGACTACGCCGCGGTCCACGACTTTTCCTGCCGCGAGATCGAGCAGTTCAACCTCTCGCTCTGGGACTACGCCGGGATCGTCGCCGAGACCCGCGGCGAGGTGGTCCTGGCCGACCCGGACAAGATGCCGGGCGCCAGGTTCTTTCCCGAGGCCAGGCTGAACTTCGCCGAGAACCTGCTGCGCCGCCGCGGGCCCGACGACGCCCTGGTCTTCTGGGGCGAGGACAAGGTCAAGCGCCGGCTGTCCTGGGACGAGCTCCACGACCGGGTGGCGCGGCTGTCCCAGGCCCTCGCCGCGATGGGCGTCGGCGAGGGCGACCGGGTCGCCGGCTTCATGCCGAACATGCCCGAGACCGTGATCGCCATGCTGGCGACCGCGGCGCTGGGCGGGGTCTGGACTTCCTGCTCGCCGGACTTCGGCGTCCGCGGCGTGCTCGACCGTTTCGGCCAGACCCGGCCCAAGGTCCTGTTCTGCCCGGACGGCTATCACTACAACGGCAAGAGCCATGACTCCCTCGGCCGGGTCGCCGAGTTCCTGAAGGCGCTGCCCAGCGTCGAGCAGGTGATCGTGGTCGGCTACCTGAGCGAGACGCCCGACGTCTCGGGCATCGCCCAGGAGTGGGCCCAGGGGTGGGCCCAGGAACGGGCCCAGGAGCGGACCAAGGCCCGGCGCTTCGACGAGGTACTGGCCGCACAGGAAGGCGGCGAGATCGCCTTCAGGCGGGTGCCCTTCAACAGCCCGCTCTACATCATGTACTCCTCCGGCACCACGGGTAAGCCGAAGTGCATCGTCCACGGGGTCGGCGGCACCCTGCTGCAGCACGTAAAGGAGTTCCTGCTGAACTGCGACGTCAAGCCGGGCGACCGGGTCTTCTACTTCACGACCTGCGGCTGGATGATGTGGAACTGGCTGATGTCCGGTCTGGCGGCCCAGGCGACCCTGCTGCTCTACGACGGCTCGCCCTTCCATCCGGACTGGCGCCTGCTCTTCGACTACCTTTCGCAGGAGCGCTGCACGCTCTTCGGCACCTCGGCCAAGTACATCGATGCCCTGAAGAAGAGCGGCGCCGATCCCCAGGCGGAGTACGACCTGCCGGCGCTGCGGACCCTGACCTCGACCGGCTCGCCCCTGGTCGCCGAGGGCTTCGACTTCGTCTACCGGCACGTCAAGGCGGACCTCTGCCTGTCGTCGATCGCCGGCGGCACCGACATCATCGGCTGCTTCATGGGCGGCAACCCCATCGGCCCGGTCTGGCGCGGCGAGATCCAGGCCCGGGTGCTCGGCATGGCGGTCGAGGTCTTCGACGACGACGGCAGGCCGGTCCGCGGCCAGAAGGGCGAGCTGGTCTGCACCCGGCCCTTCCCCTCCATGCCGATCCGGTTCTGGGACGACCCCGACGGCGCCCGCTACCGCGCCGCCTACTTCGAGCGCTATCCCGGGGTCTGGTGCCACGGCGACTTCGTCGCGCTGACCGAACACGACGGCATCGTCGTCTACGGCCGCTCGGACGCGACCCTCAACCCGGGCGGGGTGCGCATCGGCACGGCGGAGATCTACCGCCAGGTCGAGAAGCTGCCCGAGATCGCCGAGGCCCTGGTCATCGGCCAGGACTGGGAGGGCGACGTGCGGGTCGTGCTCTTCGTCCGCCCGGCCGCGGGAATCGCGCTGGACGAGGACCTGGTGAAAAAGATCAAGACCGAGATCCGCAACGGCTGCACCCCGCGCCACGTGCCCGCCAAGGTGATCGAGGTCGCCGACATCCCGCGCACCAAGTCCGGCAAGATCGTCGAGCTGGCGGTACGCAACGTGGTCCACGGCCGCCCGGTCAAGAACCACGAGGCCCTCGCCAACCCCGAGGCGCTGGAGCACTACCGGGATTTGGAGGAACTGGCGCGCTAGCTGGGGAATGGGCGCCCGGCTCGCCGAAAAAGCGCCTCCTCCCCCTTGATGGGGCGCGTATGCGCGGTGCTGCGCACGGATACGGGAGGGGGTGCCGGCCGGCAGGCCGCACAATTGCTGCGAACGCTGGAGGCCCGAGCCAACATCACCCCCCACCCCAACCCTCCCCCACAAGGGGGGAGGGCGTCGCCGCGCGGCAATGACGACGGGGCCGGACCCAACTCACACCTCGTGCAGGATCTCCAGGCGCTGCTCGCGCTCGTGGCGGGCGAGGGCGTGGGCGAGGAGGCGGTCGACCAGGGGCGCGGGGGGCAGGCCGCTGGCGTCCCAGAGCTTGGGATACATGGAGATCGCGGTGAAGCCGGGGATGGTGTTGATCTCGTTGATCAGCAGCGCGCCGTCGTCCTTCAGGAAGAAGTCGACCCGGGCCATGCCTTCGCAGTCGAGGGCCCGGGCCGCGGCGACCGCCGTCTCCCGGACCCGCGCCGTGGTCTCCGCGGGCAGCTCGACCGGGGCGCGCAGGCCGGCGCCCTCGGGATCGGTGTACTTGGCGTCGTAGGTGTAGAAGCCGTGGGCCGCCGCGGGCAGGATCTCGCCGGGCAGGGAGGCGGCCATCTCGCCGTCGCCGAGCACCGCGCATTCGATCTCCCGGCCCTTCACCTCCTCCTCGACCAGGACCTTGGGGTCGTAGCGGAAGGCCAGGGTCAGGGCATCCCGGAACTCGGCCTCGGTCCCGGCCCGGGTCACCCCGACCGAGGAGCCGAGGTTGGCCGGTTTGACGAAGAAGGGCGGCTTCAGCGCCTGGCAAAGGGTCGCGAAATCCTGGGGCGCGTTGCGGCGCAGGGTCACGCCGGGCGCGGTCGGCAGGCCGGCGGCGTTCAGCAGCCGCTTGGCCACGTCCTTGTCCATGGCGGCGGCGGAGCCCAGGACCGAGGGCCCGACGAAGGGCAGGTCCAGGCTGCGCAGCAGGCCCTGCATGGTACCGTCCTCGCCGAAGGGCCCGTGCAGGATCGGAAAGACCACGTCGAGCGGGCCCAGGCCGGCGCCGCTCGTGGCCAGGCGCAGCGCCCGCCGCCCGGCGCCGGGCACCACGGCCAGTTGCCCCTCCGCGGCGCCCTCGGACTCCGCGGGCGTGGCGATCTCCTCGGCGGCGTACCAGCGGCCGCTGCGGCCGATCGCGACCAGGGTGAGGTCGTGGCCGGCCTCGGTCAAGGCGGCGGCGACGTTGCGTGCCGAGAGAAGCGAGACCTCGTGCTCCGCCGAACGGCCGCCGAAGAGCACGGCGACCCTAAGCTTGCTGCTGCTGTCGGGCATGGCTGGGAGAAACCTTTCTCGGGAGGGAGGTAGAGCGGGGAAGGGATCGAGAAAGTGGGTGGGCGATCCTGCGCACCTCCAGTTTCTCCGCAAATGGGGCGAATTTTCGACCGAGGCCGCGCGGGCGCCGCCGCCCCCATTCCCCGGGTAACGCCTTTGCGTTCGACAAGGCCGCGGCGGAGTCGCAGACTTAGGATGCCTGGTGCGGGAGATCAGCTGGGAGATCCGAGATGACGCAGACACTGGAAGGCAAGGTCGCCCTGGTCACCGGCGGCAGCCGCGGCATCGGCGCGGCCATCGCCGCGCGCCTGGCCGAGGAGGGCGCGGACGTCGCCATCACCTACGCCAGCTCCGCCGAAGCCGCCGAGGGCGTGGCCGCCGAGCTGCGCGACCGCGGCGTGCAGGCACTGGTCTTCAAGGCCGACGCGGCCAGCGCGGCGCAGATCAAGGCCCTGGTGCCGCAGGTGGTCGAGCGCCTGGGGCGCCTGGACATCCTGGTCAACAACGCCGGAATCTTCGGCGGCGGCCCGCTGGACGAGACCGAGGAGGCCGACTTCGACGCCACGGTGGCGGTCAACGTCAAGGCGGTCTTCCTGGCCGCGCGGGAGGCCGTCAAGGTCCTGCCCGAGGGCGGGCGCATCATCAACATCGGCAGCGTCTTCGGCCAGCGCGTGCCGCTGCCGGGGCTCGGGCTCTATTCGATGAGCAAGTTCGCGGTCGCGGGGCTGACCAAGGCCTGGGCCCGCGACCTGGCGGCGCGCAAGATCACGGTCAACGCCATCCAGCCCGGGCCGATCGACACCGACATGAACCCGGAACAGGGCGACTTCGGCGCGGTTCTGGGGCCGATGATCCCGCTCGGCCACTACGGCCGCCCGGAGGACGTGGCCAACGCGGTCGCCTTTCTGGCCGGCCCCCAGGCCGCCTTCGTGACCGGCGAGACCCTGAACGTGGACGGCGGCTTCGAGGCGTGATGCCGGCGTACCGACTGTCCTGGCGGTGCTTGGCCGAAAAATGGCCGGCTTTGAATCCGGGCGCCGGACGGCGTCGGCTGAGAGATCTGGCCCGCGGGCCTCGGGTTGCCCGGGCTGGGTGGATCTGGCAGAGACAAAGGACGCGCATCCACCCTCAGGTCCGGGGTTCCCGCCCATGCCCGACGCCAAGCTTCCGCCGCCGTACCCCGCGCCCCTGCGGCCGGAGATCGAGAGCCTGGGCACCTCGGGCATCGCCGAGGTCTTCGAGCTGGGCCTGGGGCGCAAGGACATCATCCCGCTCTGGGTCGGCGAGGGCGACCAGCCGACGCCGGACTTCATCTGTGAGGCGGCGGCGGCGGCCCTGAAATCCGGGGAGACCTTCTACCCGCGCAAGCGCGGCATCCCGCAGCTCTGCGAGGCCCTGGCCCGCTACACCGCCGAGCTCTACGGCGTCGCCATGGCCTCCGAGCGGATCTCGGTCGCGACCTCGGGCATGACCGCGATCGTGCTCGCGCTGCAGGCCTTCGTGCGGCCCGGCGACGAGGTCGTGGTGGTCGGCCCGGTCTGGCCGAACATCGTCTCGGCGGTGCAGATCGCCGGCGGGCGCAACGTCGACGTCATCCTGGAGCCGCTGCCCGAAGGCGGCTTCCACCCGGACATGGACAGGCTCTTCGCCGCCTGCGGCGACAGGACCCGGGCGGTCTTCGTCAACTCTCCGGGCAATCCCAGCGGCTGGATCATGCCGGCAGAGGACCAGAAGACGCTGCTGGCGTTCTGCCGGCGGCGGCGGATCTGGCTGATCTCGGACGAGGTCTACACCCGCTTCGTCTACGACCGGCCGGCGTCCGAGCGGCCGACCGCGCCGTCGCTGCTGACCCTGATCGAGCCCGAGGATCCGGTCATCGTCATCAACTCCTTCTCCAAGACCTGGTTCATGACCGGCTGGCGCCTGGGCTGGCTGATCCATCCGCCTGCGATGGCCGAGACCATCGACCGCCTGATCGAGTTCTCCTTCTCCGGCGCGCCGCCCTTCCTGCAGCACGGCGCCCTCGCCGCGCTGGAGCAGGGCGAGGCCTTCGCCCAGTCGATCATCGAGCGCTGCCATATCGCCGGCGACCTGGTCCACCAGCGCCTCGCGGCCCTGCCGCGGGTCCGCCTGGCCCGGCCGCGCGGCGCCTTCTACGCCTTCTTCCGGGTCGAGGGCCTGGGCGACTCCATGGCCTTCGCCAAGGAGCTGATCGAGACCGCCAAGGTCGGCCTGGCGCCCGGCTCGGCCTTCGGGCCGGGCGGCGAGGGCCACCTCAGGCTCTGCTTCGCCGGCACGCCCGAAACCCTGTCCGAGGCCCTGGACCGTCTGGAGCCGGCGCTGCGCTGAGCGCGGCCGAAAAGCCGCCCTTCCCCTTGGAATTCCTTGCCGAATCCTGAAGGCGAGGCATGCCTTTTTTGCATGTCCCCCAGGAAAAACCAGCATTGGCGTCGGGCCTTTTCGCGGCGTATTTGCGCCTTGAGACTTGCACCGGAACCTTGGGGCCCCGGCGAGCGCGCGAGGCCCCTTCTTGGAGAGCCGCCATGGCCGATCCGACCTTCGTTGCCGACCGCACCATCCCCGGTCTGTCCGCGCGCGACCTGGTCCGCCGGACCGCCGACGCCATCGCCGCCGCCGCCACCGGCCTCGGCACCTCGCCCGCCCGTGAGGTCGCCTATCGACAGGCCTTCAACGGCTACGACCGCCGGCTGCTGCAGGACATCGGGATCGACCGCGGCGGCTGCTGACCCACGACGCAAAACCTGGCGAGCCGGAGCGGGCGTCCCGAAGGCGGGGCGCCCGTTTCGATTCCCGCTCGCGGTCGCCCCGTGTCTGGACACGGTCAAATTCCGCTCATCTCTGTCCCAAGCAAAACTCAAGCGCCCGCTGCCGCACCCTGCGCTATAAGCCTTATACATCCCATACCTGAATGGTCTTGACGGGGCGACCCCCATGCGGCTCTACGACTTCCACGAGTCCGGCAACGGCTACAAGGTCCGCCTGCTGCTCAGCCAGCTCGGCATCCCGCACGAGCGGGTCGAGCGCGACATCCTGAAGGGCGAGACCCGGACGCCGACGTTCCTGGCCAAGAACCCCAACGGCCGGATCCCCCTGCTGGAGCTGGACGACGGCACCCGCCTCGCCGAATCCAACGCGATCCTTTTCTTCCTGGCCCGGGGCACGGACGTCCTGCCGGAGGATCGCCTGGCGCAGGCGCAAGTGCTGCAGTGGATGTTCTTCGAGCAGTACAGCCACGAACCCTATGTCGCCGTGGTCCGCTTCTGGCATTTCGCCGGGCTGGCCGAGGAGAAGCAGGACGAGATCCCGGCCCGGATGGAGCGCGGCTACCAGGCCCTGGGGGTGATGGAGCGGCACCTGGCCGGCCAGGACTTCTTCGTCGGCGGGCGCTACTCCATCGCCGACATCGCGCTCTATGCCTACACCCACGTCGCCGAGGAAGGCCGCTTCGAGCTGGCGCGCTTCCCGCGGATCCAGGCCTGGCTGGCGCGGGTCGCGGCGCAGCCGGGCCATGTCCCGATCACCGAGCTTTGAGGAGGGCGCCGCGATGATGAGCCCCGCCTACTTCCAGACCTTCGCCCGCTACAACACCTGGGCCAACGGGCTGGTCTACGACGCGGCGGCCGAGCTGCCCGACAGCGCCTACCGGACGCCCCGGCCCGCGGCCTACTTCAGCTCGCTGCACGGCACTCTGAACCACATCCTGGTCGGCGACCGGGTCTGGATGTCCCGCTTCGAGGCGGTGGACCTGGGGATCACCAGCCTCGACAAGCCCCTCTTCGACGACTTCGCAGAGCTGCGCGCCGCGCGCGAGGCCGAGGACGCCCGGATCGAGCGCTACACCGCGGGCCTGACCGCCGAGGCCATCGCCGGCGACCTGCGGTTCCGGACGATCGTCGAGCCGAAGGAGGTCTCGATGCCGCTGTGGCAGACCCTGGGGCACTTCTTCAACCATCAGACCCATCACCGCGGCCAGGCCCATGCCCTGCTCAAGGAGGCCGGGATCGAGCCGCCCTCGCTCGACCTGGTCTACTTCCTCCGCTAGGCGTTCGGGGGAGCTCAGATGACGCCGCAGGACTGCCGCGACCACGCCAAGTTCAACGGCTGGGCCAACCAGCGGCTCTACGACGCCGCGGCGGGCCTGTCCGAGGCGGACTACTTCCGCGTCCGCCCGGCCGCCGACTTCGGCTCGCTGCACGGCACCCTGAACCACCTGCTGCTGGTCGACCAGCTCTGGATCGGCCGCGCCGAGGGCGCGGACCCGGGCTTCACGGGCCTCGACCAGATCCTCCACGCCGACCTGCGCGCCCTGCGCCGGGCGCGCGAGACCGAGGACCTGCGGCTGATCGCCTTCGCCGAACGCCAGTCCGAAGTCGATCTCGCGCGCGACATCTCGTACCGCAGCCTGGTCGGGGAGGCCTACAGCGCGCCGCTGAGCCGGATCCTGCGCAACCTCTTCAACCACCAGACCCATCACCGCGGCCAGGCCCACGCCCTGCTCAAGGAGGCGGGCCGGCAGCCGCCCGACCTGGACATGTTCGTCTTCTGGAGCGAGACGGAAGGCTGAGCGGGCCCCCGGCCCGGCCGAATCATCCCGCTCAGCCCGGCGGCAGGCGCAGGAACATCCGGTTGATGCCGCCGAAGGCAGCGAAGGTCTCCCGGAACTGGGCCAGGAAGGCAGGCCAGTCGAGCCTCGCGTCCAGGCCTTGCAGCGCGTCGAAGATCGCGCCCAGAGAGCGCCGGCCGTCGATGCGCTGCAGGATCGCCGGGGCCAGGCGCGGCAGGGGAAAGCGCAGGGCCAGGCCGTCGAAGTCGGCCTTGAGGGTCAGGTCGCGTTGCACCGCCCGGGCCAGAGCCGGGCGGTCCAGGTCGAAGAGCAGGGGCACCGTCTCGGGCGCCTCGGGCAGGGCGATCCGGTCTTCGCGGGTCCCGGCCTTTACGGTGTAGAGCACGTGCTTCCTGATGTTGCCGGCGAGGCGTTCGGCGAAGGCCGCCCGCGCCAGCCAGTCCTGGCCGGCCAGGCGCTTCAGGATCGCCGGCGCCGGGAGGTAGCTCTCGGGCCGGTAGCGGGCCGGCTCGACCAGGGCGACCGGGGTCAGACCCGCCCCCGCCACGAGGTCGGCCAGCTCGGTCACCGTGTAGGCGCGGTCGCGGGCGTGCAGCAACAGGTCGACCAGTTCGGCGTCGCCCCGGCGGTGGTCGCCCAGGAAGGGATTGCGGCGGAAACCGTTGGTCTCGGGCAGGCCGGCGATCAGCCGCTTGGCGAGCCCGACCCGCTCCGCCAGCGGCAGGTCGCCGGCGAGCTGGCGCAGCATGTCCTGCAGGGGATAGACGCCGTTGCGGCCGTAGGGCGCATAGACCATCAGCCCGATCCCGCCGTGCTCCGCCAGCATCGCCGCCAGGGCCGCGAGGCCGGCGGGCGGATCTTCCAGGTGGTGCAGCACGCCGCAGCAGTCGACGTAGTCGAAGGTCCCGAGGCCCAGATCGGGCAGATCCAGCAGGGAGCCGGTCCGGAAGGTGATGTTGCCGAGGCCGCGCACCTCGGCCCGGGCCTCGGCGATCTCGCGCGCCGCCGCCGAGAGGTCGAGGTAGACCACCTCGCCCGCCTCGCCCCCGGGTCCGGAAGCGTCGGCGAGTTGCTGGGCCAGCATGATCGCCGCGTCGCCGGTGCCGCCGCCGGCGACCAGGGCCCGGAAGGGCCGGGCGAAGTCGCGCCGGCCGGCGAAGAGGTAGTGGTTCAGCTCCGGCAGGTTGGAGGGCGAGCCGACGATCAGGCGGGTCTTTTCCGCCGCCGGGTCGCGGGCCGGATAGGGATAGGCCTCGTACTGCGCCTGGACCGGGTCCATGGCGGTCAAGCGCCGCCGGTGGTCAGCACCACCTTGCCGGTCGCCTTGCGGGTCAGCAGCAGATCGAGGGCCCGGCCCGCCTCCGCCAGGTCGAGCCGGTGAGAGACCAGCGGCTTGAGGCGGCCTTCGGCATACCAGCCGGTCAGGGTTTCGAATTGGCGCCGCAAGAGGTCCGGCGCCTTCTGCCGATAGGCGCCCCAGTAGAGGCCGAAAACCGCCAGGTTCTTGACCAGGAGCAGGTTGGCCGGGATCTCCGGCACCTTGCCGGCGGCGAAGCCGATCACCAGCAGGCGGCCGCCCCAGGCCACGGCCCGCAGCGAGGCCAGGAAGACCTCGCCGCCGACGGGGTCGAAGACCACGTCGGCGCCGCGGCCGCCGGTCAGCGCCTTGACCCGGTCCCGGATGTCCTCGTTCCGGTAGTCGATCAGCTGGCCGGCGCCGTGGGCCCCGGCGATCTCCAGCTTCTCCGGGCCGCCCGCGGTGGCGATGACCTCGGCGCCCAGGGCCTTGCCGACCTCGACCGCGGCCAGGCCGGTGCCGCCGGCCGCGCCGTGGACCAGCAGGGTCTCCCCTGGCTTGAGGTCGGCGCGCCAGACCAGGCCGCCGTGGGCGGTGCCGTAGGTGATCGGGAAGCCCGCGGCGATGTCGAAGTCCATCGCGTCCGGGATCGGGAAGACCTCCCCGGCGCGGGCCAGCGCGACCTCGGCGAAGCCGCCGCGGTCGACCAGGCCGATCACCCGGTCGCCCGGCGCGACGTTGGTGACGCCCGCGCCCAGGGCGGTCACCGTCCCGGCGATCTCCAAGCCGGGAGTGAAGGGCAGCGGCGGCTTCTCCTGGTACTTGCCGGTGACCATCAGCGTGTCGGCGAAGTTGACCCCGGCGGCGGCCACGGCGATCGCGACCTCGCCCGGCCCCGGCCGCGGCGCCGGCAGGTCATCGAGGGTCAGGCTCTGGGGGCCGCTCAGCTCGCGGCAGACGACGGCGCGCATGAACTTCTCTCTGTGTTCAGTGGACCCGGCTCAGAAGGGGCAATCGGCCGCGGTCCGCAGCTCGCCCACCGTCCGGCCGGCCCGGTTGAGCAGGGTCGGCTGGAAGACGGCGGCCAGGGCCGCGGTCTCGGCCTCGCCGATCACGCCCAGGCGGCGCAGCACGCGGCCGCAGACGACCTCCGCCGCCCGGGTGGCGCCGTCGTCGACCTTCAGCGCGAAACCCAGGCCGAGCTCGGGCAGGGCGCCGCAGAAGACGCCCTCGGCACCGGTCTTGACCAGGGCCCGCCCCTGGGTGGCTTCGATCACCCGGGTGCAGAAGCGGCCGCTGCCGGCGATCATGAAGGGCTCGGCGGCCAGGGCCTGCTGCAGGCGCCGGCAGGCCGCGCGGCGCGCCTCGGGCTGATCGTCGGGCCGGGCGAAGCGCGCCATGGCCAGGGCGAGGTTGCCCAAGGGAATGCCCAGCACCGGGATGCCGCAGCCGTCGATCCCGCGCGGCCCCGCCGAGAGGTCGAGCCCGGTCAGGGTCTCGAGGATGCCCAGGACCTGCTGCTGGACCGGATGGTCGTAGCGGATGTAGCCCGCGGTCGGATGGCCGAGATGGCGCGCCACGGAGAGGAAGCCCGCGTGCTTGCCCGAGCAGTTGTTGTGCAGGGTGCTGGGCTCGGTGCCGCTGCGCAGCAGGGCCTCCAGGGACTCCTGGTGATAGGGCAGATGGGCGCCGCATTCGAGGTCGTCCGCCGTGCAGCCGATGCGGTCCAGCCAGGCGCCGACGGTCTCGACCTGGCGCGGCTCGCCGTTGTGGCTGGCGCAGGCCAGAGACAGCTCGGCCGCCCCGAGCCCGAAGGCCTCGACGGCGCCGCTCTCGACCAGGGCCAGGGCCTGCAGCGGCTTGATCGCCGAGCGCGCATAGACCGGGCGTTCGATCTCGCCGGCCCGGAGCACGACCCGGCCCTCGATGTCGACCACCGCCACCGCGGCGCGGTGCCGGCTCTCGACCATGGCGCCGCGCGTGGCCTCGACCAGCACCGGGTTGACTTCGGTCTCGGCGGAAGCGACCGCCGCATCCCTTGATTCCATGTTCGTCGGTCCTGTTGTCGGGAAGCCCGCAGTCTAGAACCAGAGAGATATCCAGGCAATTCGCTGGCGCTCCACCCGCCGGCCCCCGTTTCCGGCTTGACGCCGGGTCTTGACGCCGCGCCCGGGGGAACCCACAAGAACACGAGGTAAATGGCGCCAGCAGGAGACCGGCCGGCGATGCGTGGCTATTTCGGCATCGGAGTCGAGGGTATCAGCAAGCCCATGAACCTGGGCAACCTGCTGCGCTCCGCCCATGCCTTCGGCGCCAGCTTCTTCTTCACCGTCGATGCCGGCTTCAACCCGCGGGAGGTCAAGCTTTCGGACACCGCCGATTCGGCCCAGCACCTGCCGCTTTACGACTTCGGGTCGGTCGGCGAGCTGCTGCTGCCGCGCGGCTGCCGGATGGTCGGGGTCGAGCTGGCCGAGGACGCGGTCGAGCTGCCGTCCTTCCACCATCCCACCGCGGCCGCCTACATCCTGGGCCCTGAGCGCGGCAGCCTGAGCCAGGAGGTCGCGGAAGCCTGCGACAGCCTTGTCAAAATCCCGACAAAGTTCTGCGTCAACGTAGGCGTCGCTGGCGCGATTGTGATGTACGACCGCTTGCTGAGCCAAGGCCGATTCGCCAGGCGACCCGTAACGGCAAGGGGCAGTCCAGAGTCTTTGCCCAGCCATGTGCACGGTGCCCCGGTCCTGAGACGCCGCAAGGCGGCGGGACAGGCGCGCTGATTTTCCTATTGGCGGCTACGAGCGAGTGAGGATCGAGTTGTTGGGTTCAAGTCTACGTAAGAGTTCGAGGAGCAAGATGTGGGTGTTGCCTAGATCGCTGCGCTTGACGCTTCCCCTTATCCTCCTGGTGGCCGGTGGCGCCCAGGCCCAGGACATCAAGCGCCTGGAGGGCGCCGGCGACTGGCGCGCCTATGCCTTCCAGGAGAAGGGTAATCCGGTCTGCTACATGGTCAGCGAGCCCAAGAAGGACGAGGGCAACTACTCCAGGCGCGGCGACATCTACCTGATGGTGACCCACCGCCCGGCGGAGAAGTCGACGGACGTGGTGAACGTGGTCGCCGGCTACGACTACCGCACCGACAGCGAGGTCGAGGTCAAGGTCGACAGCGACGTCTTCGACCTCTTCACCCACAAGGACACCGCCTGGGCGCCCACCGAGGACGAGGACAGGCGGCTGGTCCAGGCGATGATCAAGGGCAAGACCATGGTGATCAGGGGCACCTCGAGCCGGGGCACCGACACCAAGGACACCTACTCGCTGATCGGTTTCACCAGAGCCTACAACTCGATCAACAAAGCCTGCGGCCGGTGATCTTTGGAAGGGGCGGCGGCCGGATTTCCGGCCGCCGCTCGGCAGTGCCGGCCCGGTTTCGGGGACTTGATCGAGATCAATGATCCGCGGCCGCCGAAAAGCTCTGATCTGCCGTCGTTTCCGCTCCACAGCGCGAGGTCGCCTCCCCATGCCGTTCCGCTCCCTTGCCGCCTTCGCCGCGGCCCTGGCCGTTCTCACCCTGGCGCCGTTGCCCCCCAAAGCCCAAGAGGCCGCCGCCCAAGACAACAACGGCCGGAGCCCGGGCCTGACGCTGGTCGTGCCCGCGATCGATGCCGAGCGCGGCCGCCAGCTCTTCGTCACCAAGGGCTGCGTCTACTGCCACTCGGTCAACGGCATCGGCGGCAAGGCGGCCCCGGCGCTGGATTCCGACGCGGCGCAGCCCATGGTCAACCTGACCGACTTCGCCGCGCGGATGTGGAGAGGCGCCCCCGCGATGATCGAGTTGCAGGAGATGGACCTGGGCTACCAGATCAACCTGACCGGTGACGAGTTGGCCCATCTCGCCGCCTTCGCCAACGATCCGGTGGAGCAGAAGAAGCTCATCGAGGAGCAGGTGCCCGAACTGATGCGCGAATGGTACCTGGACGAGCTGCCCCAGGCGCAGTAGCCCCCGCAGACCCCAGGGCAAGGACGCTGGCGTTCCGCCGCCGCGCGCCCGGCCCCTTCGCCGCCTTGCCGCTCGGCGGCCGGGAGGGTATCTACTGGGCATGAGCGGATCCCAACACGCCCAGGTCTTCGCGCCCGCCCCGGATGGCGGCGAGGAGCCGCGCAACCTCGTCGGCCTGAGCCGTGCCGAGCTGGCCGCCGAGATCGCGGCCCTGGGCGAGCCGGCCTTTCGGGCCAAGCAGCTCTGGCACTGGATCTACGCCCGCGGGGCCACCGACTTCGCGGCCATGACCAGCCTCGGCAAGGCCTTCAGAGCCCGCCTGGCGCAGGGCTACCGGGTCGCCCGGCCTGAGACCGCGGTCGCCCAGGAGTCCCGCGACGGCACCCGCAAGTGGCTGCTGCGCCTGGACGACGGCCAGGAGGTCGAGTGCGTCCACATCCCCGAGGCCGAGCGCGGCACGCTCTGCGTCTCCTCCCAGGTCGGCTGCACCCTGACCTGCCGCTTCTGCCACACCGGCACCCAGCGCCTGGTGCGCAACCTCTCGGCGGCCGAGATCCTGGGCCAGGTCATGCTGGCCCGCGACCACTTCCAAGAGTGGCCCTCTCCAAGCGAGGACCGGCAGCTCACCAACATCGTCATGATGGGCATGGGCGAGCCGCTCTATAACTACGACAACATCGCCAAGGCCCTGAAGATCGTCATGGACCACGAGGGCCTGGCGATCTCCAGGCGGCGGATCACGCTGTCGACCGCCGGCGTGGTGCCGATGATGCAGCGCTGCGGCGAGGAGCTGGGGGTCAACCTGGCGGTCTCGCTGCACGCCGTCAGCGACGAGGTCCGCGACCGCATCGTGCCGCTGAACCGCAAGTACCCCCTGAAGGAGCTGCTCGCCGCCTGCCGCGCCTATCCGGGTGTACACAACGCCCGGCGCATCACCTTCGAGTACGTCATGCTGAAGGGCGTCAACGACAGCCCGGCCGAAGCCCGGGAGATGATCCGCCTGCTGAAGGACATCCCGGCCAAGGTCAACCTGATCCCCTTCAACCCCTGGCCCGGCGCGCCCTTCGAGTGCTCGAGCCCCGAGGCGGTCGAGGCCTTCGCCCGGATCCTCCTGGCCGGCGGCCTGGCCGCCCCGGTCCGCCGCCCCCGTGGCCAGGACATCATGGCCGCCTGCGGCCAGCTCAAGAGCGCCAGCGAACGCCTGAAGAAGACGGAACGGGAGGCGGCCAAGGCCGCAGGCTGCCGCTCCCCGGCATAAACCCGGAAAAGAAAAAGGGTGGCGCCGGGGCGCCACCACACCGGAATTCACCGGTCAGTCGGGGCATTCAGTCGCGATCGTCAATCCTCGGCGCGGGCCTAGCCCGCATTTCTAACCAGACCAGGAGGCTCAAGCAGGCGGTGGCGGCCAGACAGAGTTTCGGCTTGTTCATTCCCAATTCTCCCCCTGGCGGTGTCTCTGGGTGAAGCGAGGGGCTCCAAGCTTCGGCGCCAGCCGGATCGGCGGATGTCTTTCTGAGCAACTCCCCTTAATAAGAGAGTGTGCCTAAGTATTTTCTCTTACTAGGTGTGGTAACATGCTAACGCCGCAGCGGCGGAAAATGCAACCATGAGTTTATCTAAGCGGCTAAATTTTCACGGATCTGGCATGCCAGACCCTGACGGCGCCGGAGGTCGGCCGCCAGGGGCTTCGCGCAGCTAAAGGGTTTCATGGTTGGATGTCCTCCGTGTCGGATCGAGATCTGACAGTCGAGGACCGGTGGCGACCGGGAGCCCGGCCCTTCAGGACGGTGTCGTCTCCGGGCCGTGATCACCCGCCACGGCATGCGTCACGGACCGGGGGCCAAAGCGTCGGATCGAGAGACCCCTGGAGCGCGCCCTGGCCGCGGAACGGATTCGACTGTCCGTTTCCTTCGCAAGGCGGGGCTCAGTTGGCCGTGACCGGCTGCACCCGGATGCCCTGTTTCTGCTCTTCCGCATCCAGGACGCCGTCGGCATTGGCATCCAGCTTCGCCCAGAGTGCGGTATCGTCGGAGCGGGCGAAGAACTCCGCCTTGGAGATCTGCCCGTCCTTGTTGCTGTCCATCGCCCGCGCCGCGGTGAGGCTCAGGTCCTTCGGGTCATCTGCCGCGGCCGGGTCGGCGGGGGACCAGACCAGGCTCAGGCAACCCACGACGACCAGCAACGTGATCGGCTGGCATTTCGAAGTCCTCCCATCAAGTGGTGTGGAGGCGCGAAGCAAGGCCGTGCGGTTCCGGCGCGCGCCGGCGAACGGTGACGTGAATTCCTTGCTTCAAGAGACCGCCTCTTCGGCATCAGCGAGCGCTTCCCTCGACATCGCGGTGCTGATCTATGGAGAGAGAAACACCTCAGTTTCTCCCCTATTAGGCGTAATTCGATGCTAACGGCGGATGCCGGCCCTGTACAGTCATGGGCTTTATTTGGTCACAGAAATCCCACGGGCCCGCCGGAAGGCCCGCTCGGGTCAGCAGGGCCCGCGGCGGTGTGCCGATGGGTCGAGCCGGCGCAGGACCGGCGGGCCGATCGCCGCGGCCAGGTAGCCGGCGCAATAGATGCCGCTGACCCAGCCGGCCCCGGTGTTGGACAGCGCCCAGTCGCGCTGGAACACCGGGATCAGATGTGGATCGGCCGGCCGTGGACGGCCAGGGCCGCCTCCTTCACCGCCTCGCTCATCGAGGGGTGGGAATGGTAGCTGCGCGCGATGTCCTCGGCCGAGGCGCCGAACTCCATCGCCACCACCGTCTCCTGCAGCAGGTCGCCGGCCAGAGGGCCCAGGATGTGCACGCCGAGGACCTTGTCGCTGCGCCGGTCGGCGAGGATCTTGACCAGGCCGTCGGTCTCGGCGTTGGCCCGGCCGCGGCTGTTGGCGGTGAAGGGGAACTTGCCGACCCGGTAGTCGACGCCGTCCTCCTTGAGCTGCTCCTCGGTCCGGCCGACGCCGGCGACCTCGGGCCAAGTGTAGACCACCGAGGGGCAGAGGTTGTAGTCGACGTGGCCGGCCTGGCCGTCCAGCATCTCGACGCAGACCACGCCGTCCTCCTCGGCCTTGTGCGCCAGCATCGGGCCGGGCACGCAGTCGCCGATGGCGTAGATCCCGGGCAACGAGGTCTGGAAGCGGTCGTCGACCTGGATGAAGCCGCGGTTGTCGACTTTGACGCCCAGGGCGTCGAGCCCCAGGCCCTCGGTGTAGGGCCGCCGGCCGATCGAGACCAGCACCACCTCGGCCTTGAGCGTCTCGGCCGCACCGCCCTTGGCCGGCTCGACCTGCAGCGCGACGCCGGTCCTGCCGGCCTTGGCCGAGGTCACCTTGTGGCCGAGCTTGAACGTCAGGCCCTGCTTCTGCAGGACCCGCTGGGTCTGCTTCGCGATCTCGCCGTCCATCGCCGGCAGGATGCGGTCGAGGAACTCGATCACCGTCACCTCGGCGCCCAGGCGCGACCAGACCGAGCCGAGCTCGAGGCCGATGACCCCGGCGCCGATCACCACCATGGTCTTGGGCACCTTGCCGAGCGCCAGCGCCCCGGTCGAGGAGACGATCCGCTTTTCGTCGATCTCGACGTTCGGCAGCGGCGTCGATTCGGAGCCGGTGGCGATCAGGACGTTCCGGGACTTCAGGGTCTGCGACGCGCCGTTCTCGGCCTTGACCGCGACCTCGCCGACCGCGGGGATCGATCCGAAGCCCTTGACGTAGTCGACCTTGTTCTTCTTGAAGAGGAACTCGATGCCCTTGGTCAGGTCGTCGACGACCTTGTCCTTGCGGCCCATCATGGTGCCGAGGTCGAGGTCGAGCTTGCCGATCTTGATCCCCTGCTCGGCCAAGTGGTCGCGCGCCTCGGCGAAGCGCTCCGAGGAGTGCAGCAGGGCCTTCGACGGGATGCAGCCGACGTTGAGGCAGGTCCCGCCCAGGCGGCCGCGGGACTCCACGCAGGCCGTCTTCATGCCCAGTTGTGCCGCGCGTATCGCGGCGACGTAGCCGCCCGGGCCACCGCCGATCACCACAAGGTCGTAGGTTTGCTCGCTCATGTTCCTCAGTCCCGCTGAACCGCGCGCACCTTGCCGCAAGTCACGGACCCGAACAAGAGCGGCCGGCGCGGCGTCGGAAGCTAGGGCATTATCACTGCTCCTTGGTATAATGCCCTAACTTCACAGAGTTAGCGCACTACTCCCGGCCAGACGCTCAATCCCCTCCCCCGTCGAGGGGGGAGGAGGAGAACAGCTCGACCCGCCCCGATCCAAACCGGACAGCCCTAGGCCAAGCCCGGGCATGAAAGGTCAGAAAACCGAGGGTCGGTGCACGCTCGATCGGCGGCCGGGTATCGCTAAAGCGACTCTTCCTCGTCCTCCGCCCCGCGGCCGGGCATCTCGACGAAGAAGCCGTCGGCGCTGGGCAGCGGGCGGCAGCGGCTGACGCAGCCTCGCTTCATCAGGTCCAGAAGCTGCCGGCCGACCGGCTGGAAGAGGGTCTCGCCGCCGCCGGCGCGCGCCGGGTCCAGGCGGATGATCACGCTGCGCGGGTCCTCGCGAAAGCGCTGGCGCTCGACCATGCGCGAGATCGCCGTCCGGGCGTGCACTTCGTCGACGCCGGTCAGGTCGAGCTCGTATTCGGCCGGTCCGGCGTCGCTGAAGAGGCCCCGGACCTCACGCTCGGTCAGTTCCGCCATCGCCACGCCGGTTCCGTCATCGCAAGTGCAAGCCTGAGATGCCGCGGACCTTACCCGCGCGCGGCGAGAGCGCCAAGCCCCGGGCGGCTGCGACCGGCTCACGTCATTGTGACCCCTGGGCTCTCTGAGCTATCGTCGGCCGGTCAAGACCGCAGAGGACGGGGCAAAGGGAGGACAGGAGATGACGGCTTACTGGATCGCGCGCGTGAAGGTTTCGGACCCGGAGGCCTACGGCGCGTACGCCAAGCGGGTGCCGGCCGCGGTGGAGCCTTTCGGCGGCCGCTTTCTGGCGCGCGGCGGTCGGGTCGAATGCCTGGAGGGCGCGGCCTTCCCGCGTAACGTCGTGATCGAGTTCCCCGACTTCGACTCCGCCGTGGCCTGCTATAACTCGCCGGCGTATCAGGAGGCCAAGGCCTTCGCCGAGGGCGCCGCCGAGCGCGACGTCATCATCCTCGAAGGCAGCTGACCGGCCCTCGACTCCCGCCCCGGTACCAGGGCGCTTTACGAAATCTTGGCGGCTTCAGGCTATTGATACGGCGGGTGGGATGCCCGATCCGGCACCTCACCTCGCGACGCGACGGTGCCCGCTGCGGTCTCCGTCCGGGCGCGGCTTCTGGCGGATCCAGGTCCTGAAGGTATCGGAGCACTGGATGATCCGGCTCGGATCCATAGGTTTCGGCTCGGCCCGCTGGGTCGGTCTCGCCGCCGTCCTCTTCGCCGGCGGCCCCTCCGCCTGCGCGCTGGCCTGGCTCGAGGCCGATGCCGGGCCGCCACAGCCCGTCGCGACGGAGGCCGCCGCGGATAAGCCGGCGGCCGCCCCGCCGGTCAGGCCTATCGCAAAGCCGAGCTTCGCCCTGCCGCCGGTCGGCCTGGTCAACCAAGCGGCGGCGCAGCCCCGCTTCGTCGGACGCCCCGGCGTGCCGACCGACGGCTACCGGGTCGCGCTGGCCATGACCCTGCGGGCCAAGGGTCTCTCCAGCCGCAACATCGAGCGGACGACCCGCGTGATCGGCGCCGAGCGCCTGGCACCGCCGGCCGACCTCGAGCTTTCGAGATTCGGCAACCGGGGGGTGCGCTTCAGCCGCTACGAGCCCCTGGACGGTTCGCCCGCCGCGCGCAGTATCGCCGGCCTGGTCGATCTGGAAGACGACGCCGGCCGCCGGCTCAGCATGCGTTTCGAGGCCGACTACCGCGCGGAGCGGCGCGGTTTGGTGCTGGAGCGCACGGTCTGGGCCCCTGCCCCCTCCGAGGCGCCGGAGGTCGAGCTCTTCATCGTGCCGGCGGCGCCCATAAAGGCGGCGGCAAAGGGCAGGAACGGCTATCGCCGCCTGCGCGCCAGCCTGGCCCGCCACGCCGTCGACCTGCAGAGGCCGGCGACCTGGCCGGCAGGCCGCCGGGAGTACCTGATCGTGGTCATGACCCGCGACCGGATCGCGCCCGAAGCGCGACTGGTGATGGGAGTCAGCCGCGCGCCCGCCGGCCCCCCGCGGGAAACCATGCGGGTCCGGCGCTACCGCTACGACGGCTGGCCGGTCGCGGTGCTGCCCGGTGTCTTCGACCTCGCGGGGGCGCCCTTCTGGGTTCAGGTCAAGCTGGCCCGGGGCAGCCGGCTGGCCGGGGTCGACGACCGCGACGACCGTCTGATCGGCCTCTTCGCCATGACGCCGGGACGATGACGGATCAGCCGACGCAGCGCAGCCAGAACCAGATCAGCAGCCAGAGATAGAGCGGCGCCGGTACGGCGCCCCAGATCAGCAACACCGGCAGGTAGCGCTGCCAAAGCATCGTCCTTCTCCCTTCGAGCGATTTCGCGGGCCGCAGGTCAGATCTCCGCGAGGACCGCGACCGCCAGCATCGTGAGGCCGACCGCGAAGCCGAGCCGGGTGGCGAGCAGGAGGCGGCGGCCCGGCACGTCGAGACGCGGGCGGGGCAGCGCGCGGCTCTCCAGCAAGAGCCGGTGCGCCAAGGCCAGAAAGGCAGCGAACCACAGCAGGGTCGCCGCCTCGGCGGCGTAGATCACATAGGCCATGATGCTCTCTCCCTCGGGACCGCGGTGCGCGCCGGATCTCGGCCGACCGGCTTGCGCCCGCGCTTTAAAGATGTATTTTCTATACATCTAAACATCTAATGCGTCCGAGGCCTAAAAGCAATATGAAACATGCATCTTTAGGGGAAGCCCCTTGCGCCTGACGACGCACACGGACTACGCGCTGCGTGTGCTGATGTACCTGGCGCTGAGACCCGGGGAAAGCAGCACCATCCAGGAGATCGCCGAGAGCTACGCGATCTCCAAGAACCATCTGATGAAGGTGGTGCAGAACCTGGGCGCGGCCGGCTGGATCGAGACCAGCCGCGGGCGCGGCGGCGGCCTGCGGCTCGCCAAGCCGCCCGAAGCCATCGACCTGGGCGCGGTGGTCCGCGCGACGGAGGAGGATCTGGCGCTGGTGGAATGCTTCAAGCCCGAGCAGAACCTCTGCGCCATCACCTCGGCCTGCCGCCTCAAGGGCGTCTTCGCCGAGGCGCTGGAGGCTTTCTTCCAGGTGCTGTCCAACTACACCCTGGCCGATCTTGTCCGGCGGCCCAGGAGCCTGGCGCGGCTGCTGGAGCTGGAGATCGAGGCGGGCTAGAGCAGCCCGCGTTCATTCGAACGCGGATAAGCTGCTCTAACTCTATGGAATAGATCAAATTATCTGCGTTTAATTGAGTCCAATTAAACGCAGTTTGATCTAGATACGGGTGATCTCCTCGCCGATGGCGCGGAAAGCGTCCTTCTTGGTGACAAGGTCCATGTGGGTCAGGCCCTTCAGCAGCGTGAAGCGCAGGTCCCGGGCGTGGGCGATCACGTCCTCGGGATAGGCCGAGGCCCGGAAGTCCTGGTCCTCGCTGCCGATGATCAGGACGCCGGGGCGGGCGATGCGCCGCAGGTTGCCCCGGTAGTCCGCCTTGGGGGCGAAGCCGAGCATCATCCGGTAGGAGTAGTGCGGGGTCGTGACCGGCCGGTCCTCCGCCGCGATCGCGAAGCTGAGGGCGGTCAGGCGGTTGAAGCAGGTGATGCCGAGCGCGTTGAGGACCCGCAGCGCGAGGATCCGGCCGGGCTGCGGGTAGGCCCAGCCGTTGTCCGGCCGCAGGGTCGGCGAAGCGGCGCCGATGAAGGGGGCGAGGAAGACGTAGGCGCCGGCCTCCTCGCCGTAGCGGCTGCCGGCGAAGCGGATCGCGAAGCCGCCGCCCGAAGAGAAGCCCAGGACGAGAACACGTTTGGCAAGCCCTTGCCGCGCCAGGTGCTCGATCAGGTCGGCCAGGTCGTGCTCGAGCTGGCTGACGTAGTCGAGGTCGCCGGGTCGGCCCCAGCCGTGGCCGCGCATGTCGGGCGTGACGCAGCGGGCGATCTCGGCCTCGGCCAGGTACGCCGCCAGGCCGTGGAGCGAGCGGCCGCGGCTGGCGGAGCCGTGGATCAGGATGACCGTCTTCTCGGCCTCGGCGGGATAGAGGCGGAAGGGTATCTGCTGGCCGTCGCGGGCCGGACAGAACTGGACCTCCGGCAGGGTGCCGTAGTCCAGGCGCTCGAGGCCGGTGTTGAAGCCAAGCCCCTCGCGCGGCGGCCCGACCGCGGCGGTCCCGAAGGCGAGCAGCGCCGCCAGAACGGCGAGGCAGACAAAAACCCCTCCGGCCAGAAGCCAGACCCAAACCACCGCGCCGTCCCCCCTTCGGCTCGCAAGGCCTCAATCCAAGCCGAAGTGGGGCGATGGGATCAAGTCAGGAAAACACTCTTCGGCACCCGCCCGGTCCCCGGGCAGCCGTCAGGCCCAGAGAAAGCTGCCTGGTGCCGACTTGCCGATTTCGGAGTTTCACCCCCTCCCAACCCTCCCCCATCGAGGGGGAGGGCTTTGTTGCTTGGCGACCGCGTTCTTCTCCCTCCCCCTCGATGGGGGAGGGCCGGGGTGGGGGTGACACGCCGATCTTCGGAAGCCGCTAAAGCCCGACCAGCAGGCGTTCCGGGTCCTCGATGCTCTCCTTGACCCGGACCAGGAAGGTCACGGCCTCGCGGCCGTCGATGATCCGGTGGTCGTAGCTCAGCGCCAGGTACATCATCGGCCGGATCACCACCTCGCCCTTCACCGCCATGGGCCGCTCCTGGATCTTGTGCAGGCCCAGGATGCCGGACTGCGGCATGTTGAGGATCGGGGTCGAGTTGAGCGAGCCGAAGACGCCGCCGTTGGTGATCGTGAAGCTGCCGCCCTGCATCTCCTCCAGGCCGAGCTTGCCGTCGCGCGCCCGCGCCGCGACGTCGCCCAGGGCGGCCTCGATCTCGGCGAAGGACCTGGCGTCGCAGTCGCGGATGATCGGCACCATCAGGCCGTTGGGCGTCGAGACCGCCATGCCGATATCGTAGAACTTGTTGTAGACGATCTCCTCGCCGTCGATCCGGGCGTTGACCGAGGGGATCTCCTTCAGTGCCGCGACCACGGCCTTGGCGAAGAAGGACATGAAGCCGAGCTTGACCCCGTGCTTCTTCTCGAAGTCCTCCTTGTGCTTGGCGCGCAGGGCCATGACGGCGCCCATGTCGACCTCGTTGAAGGTGGTCAGCATGGCCGCGGTGCTCTGCGCCTCCTTAAGGCGCCGGGCGATGGTCTGGCGCAGCTTGGTCATGCGCACCCGCTCTTCGCGCGGGCCGGCGGCGGCGGCAGGGGCCCTGGCCGCGAGCGCCGCGGTGCCGAGGACGCCCTGAAGGTCGGCCCTGGTGATCCGGCCGCCGGGGCCGCTGCGCGGGACGGCGTCGGGATCGAAGCCCTCGGAGGGCGCCGGGGCCTCCTGTGTCGGGGCCTCCTGTGTCGGGGCCTCCTGTGTCGGGGCCTGTGTCGGGGCTGGCGCCGCGGCCGCGCCGCCCTTCTCCAGGAAATCGACCACGTCCTCGGTGGTGATCCGGCCGCCCTTGCCGCTGCCGGGCACCCGGGCCGGGTCGATCTTGTGCTCGGCCAGCATCTTGCGCACCGCCGGCGAGAGCGTGCCATGATCGGGCCCGGCCTGCGGTGCCGCCGCCGTGGCCGCCGCCGGGGCGCCGCCGCCGGTGATGATCGCCAGTACCGTGCCGATCCCGACGGTCGTGCCTTCGGTCACCTTGATCTCGCTGAGCACGCCGGTCACCGGGGCGTTGACCTCGAGGGTCACCTTGTCGGTCTCCAGCTCGACCAGGGGCTCGTCGGCGGTGACGACCTCGCCGACCTGTTTCATCCACTGCCCGACCGTGCCTTCGGTCACCGATTCGCCCAGGGCCGGCACCAGCACCTCGCTGGCCGCGCCGCCGCCGTTGGTCGCGGGCGCGGCCGTGGCGGGCGCCGGAGCCGGCATCGGAACCGGAGCCGGGCTCGGGGCCGCGCCCTCGCCCTCGGCGATCCGGCCGAGCAGGGCGCCGACCTCGACGTTGGTGCCGGCCTCGACCACGATCTCGGAGAGCACGCCGGCCTCGGCGGCGTTGACCTCGAGGGTCACCTTGTCGGTCTCCAGCTCGACCACCGGCTCGTCGAGGGCGACCGGCTGGCCGGGCTTCTTAAGCCACTGCGCCACCGTCGCCTCGCTGACCGATTCGCCGAGTGCCGGGACCAGGATATCCGTCGCCATGATCGTCTCGCCTCTTTCTCTCGCCTGCAGGTCCAGCCCGGCGCCGCGTCACTCCGCGGCCGCCGCCGCCGCCTTGGGCTTGCCGTTGCCGTTCTTGTCGTGCTGCGCCTTGGCCGCCGCGATCCGGTGCATCCGCTTCTTGCCCAGGGTCAAGGCGTCGTCGATCAGCTCGGCCTGCTCCTCCTTGTGGCGCTGGGCCAGGCCGGTCGCCGGCGAGGCGGCGGAGGGCCGCCCGGCGTAGCGTGGCCGGGGCTCGGTGACGCCGACGCCTTCGGCCACCTCTTCGATGAAGCTGTTGACGAAGGACCAGGGACCCATGTTGCGCGGCTCCTCCTGGCACCAGACCAGGTCGCAGTGCTTGTAGGCCTCGAGCTCCGCCGCCAGGCCGTCGGCCGGGAAGGGGTAGAGCTGCTCCAGGCGCAGCAGGTGGACCTCCTTGGCGCCGCGCTTCTCCCGCTCTTCCTGCAGTTCGTAATAGACCTTGCCGCTGCACAGGACGACCTGCTTGGCGTCCTTGGGATCGCAGGGCCGCTGGTCGCAGTACAAGATCCGATGGAAGGTCGATTCGGGCCCGAAGTCCTCCAGCTTGGAGACGCAGCGCTTGTGCCGCAGCAGCGACTTGGGCGTGAAGACGATCAGCGGCTTGCGGAACTCGCGGTGGATCTGCCGGCGCAGGACGTGGAAGTAGTTGGCCGGAGTCGTGCAGTTGACGACCTGCATGTTGTCCTGGGCGCAGAGCTGCAGGTAGCGCTCGATGCGGGCCGAGGAATGCTCGGGCCCCTGGCCCTCGTAGCCGTGCGGCAGCAGCATGACCAGACCCGACATGCGCAGCCACTTGTACTCGCCGGAGGCGATGAACTGGTCGATGATGATCTGCGCGCCGTTGGAGAAATCGCCGAACTGCGCCTCCCAGAGGGTCAGCGCCCGCGGCTCGGCCAGGGAGTAGCCGTATTCGAAGCCGAGGACCGCCAGCTCGCTCAAGGGGCTGTCGACGATCTCGATCTGCGCCTGCCCCTCGGCGATGTGGTTGAGCGGGGTGTAGCCGGCTTCGGTCTTCTGGTCGATCAGCCTGGCGTGGCGCTGCGAGAAGGTGCCGCGGTTGGAGTCCTGCCCGGAGAGGCGCACCGGCGCGCCCTCGACCAGCAGGGTGCCGAAGGCCAGGGCCTCGGCGGTCGCCCAGTCGAAGCCCTCGCCCGACTCGAACATCTCGCGCTTGGCCTTCGTGAGGCGGACGATCTTGGAATGGGGGGTGAAGTCCTCCGGCAGGCTGGTGAGCGCGGTCCCGACCTGCTTCAGCAGGCCCATGGCGACCGCCGTCTTGCCGCGCCGGGCGTCGTAGCCGCGCGCCTTGTCGAGGCCGCTCCAGGTGCCTTCCAGCCAGTCCGCCTTGTTGGGCCTGTAGCTGCCGGCGGCCTTGAACTCGTTCTCCAGGCGCTGGTTCCACTCGGCGGCCATGCCCTCGGCCTGTTCCCTGGCCAGCAGGTCCTCGCCGATCAGGCGTTCGGCGTAGATCTGCCGGGTCGTCGGGTGCCGGCGGATCTTCCGGTACATCAGCGGCTGGGTGAAGGCCGGTTCGTCGCCTTCGTTGTGGCCGAAGCGCCGGTAGCAGAACATGTCGATGACGACATCCTTCTTGAAGGTCTGCCGGAACTCGGTCGCGATGCGGGCGATGTGGACCACCGCCTCGGGGTCGTCGCCGTTCACGTGGAAGATCGGCGCCTGGATGATCTTGGCGGTGTCGGAGCAGTAGGGCCCCGAGCGCGAGTTCACCGGATTGGTCGTGAAGCCGATCTGATTGTTGACGATGAAGTGGATGGTGCCGCCGATGCGGTAGCCCTTCAGCTCCGAGAGGTCCAGAGTCTCGGGCACCAGGCCCTGGCCCGCGAAGGCGGCGTCGCCGTGCAGCAGCAGGGCCATGACCTGGGTCCGGTCATGGTCCCGGTGCTGCATCTGCTTGGCGCGTACCTTGCCGACCACCACCGGGTCGACCGCCTCCAGGTGGGAGGGATTGGCGGTCAGGGAAAGATGCACCGTGTTGCCCTCGAAGGTGCGGTCGGTCGAGGTGCCGAGGTGGTATTTGACGTCGCCGGAGCCGCCGACGTCCTCGGGACTGGCGGCGCCGCCCTGGAACTCCGAGAAGATCGCCGTGAAGGGCTTGCCCATGAAGTTGGCGAGCACGTTGAGCCGGCCGCGGTGCGGCATGCCGATCACGACCTCCTTCAGGCCGAGCTGGCCGCCGCGCTTCAGGATCTGCTCCAGCGCCGGGATCATGGCCTCGGCGCCGTCCAGGCCGAAGCGCTTGGTTCCGGTATACTTCTTGTTGAGGAACTTCTCGAAGACCTCGGCGGCGGTCAGGCGCTCGAGGATGGCACGCTTGCCGACGTCGGTGAACTGGGTCTCGTTGTGGATCGATTCGATGCGCTCCTGGATCCAGGCCTTCTGCGCCGGGTCCTGGATGTGCATGTACTCGACGCCGATCTTGCCGCAGTAGGTCTTGCGCACCCGTTCGACGATCTCGGTCAGGGTCGCGGTCTCCAGGCCGAGCACGTGATCGATGAAGATCGGCCGCTCCATGTCGGCGTCGGTGAAGCCGTAGGTCTTGGGGTCCAGTTCGGGATGCGGCACCTGGGGCGCCAGACCGAGGGGATCGAGGTCGGCCTCCAGATGGCCGCGCACCCGGTAGGCACGGATCAGCATCAGCGCCCGGATGGAATCCAGGGTGGCGCCGCGGATCTGCTCGGCGCTGGCGCCGGAGCCAAGCGACGGCGCGGCGGCCCCGGGGGGCGCGGCGAGGCCCCGGATCAGGCCACGGGCCTCGTCGTCGAGGTCGTCGAAGAAGGCCTTCCAGTCCGGCGTCAGGCTGCCGGGATCTCTCTGATACTGCTCGAACTGCCGGGCGACGATGGAGGGATCGGCGCCATTGCCAGTTTGGGGTCCGGTCTTGCTCGTCTGTGCCATGCTCCGATTCGGCGTGACGGCCTGCGGGCCGGCCGCGCCGCCCTTGTCTTTATATGGTGCCCGAGGCTTTCTTGGCCCCCCGGGGCCGGATCAGCCCTTCATCGCCCTCAACATGGTGCTTCCCAGCGCGGCAGGCGAGTCGGCGACGGTGATTCCCGCCGATTTCATCGCCTCGATCTTGTCCTCCGCACCGCCCTTGCCGCCGGAGATGATGGCACCGGCGTGGCCCATGCGCCGCCCCGGCGGCGCCGTCCGACCGGCGATGAACCCTACCATCGGCTTGTTAACTTTCGACTGACTATAGAACGCGGCGGCCTCCTCTTCGGCCGAGCCGCCGATCTCGCCGATCATGATGATGCCCTCGGTCTCCTCGTCGGCGAGGAAGAGCTCCAGGCAGTCGATGAAGCTGGTGCCGTTGACCGGATCGCCGCCGATGCCGATGCAGCTCGACTGGCCCAGGCCCGCCGCGGTGGTCTGGGCCACGGCCTCGTAGGTCAGCGTGCCGGAGCGCGAGACCACGCCGATCCTGCCGCGGGCGTGGATGTGCCCCGGCATGATGCCGATCTTGCACTCGTCGGGCGTGATCACGCCCGGGCAGTTGGGGCCGACCAGCCGGGTCCCGGAGCCGCCGAGCGCCCGCTTGACCCGGACCATGTCGAGCACCGGGATGCCCTCGGTGATGCAGACCGCCAGCGGCACCTCGGCGTCGATGCATTCCAGGATCGCGTCGGCCGCGAAGGGCGGCGGCACGTAGATCACCGAGGCGTTGGCGCCGGTCTCGGCGACCGCCTCCGCGACCGTGTCGAAGACCGGCAGGTCCAGGTGCGTCGAGCCGCCCTTGCCGGGGGTGACGCCGCCGACCATCCGGGTGCCGTAGGCGATCGCCTGCTCGGAGTGGAAGGTGCCCTGCGAGCCGGTGAAGCCCTGGCAGATGACCTTGGTGTTCTTGTCGACCAGGATCGCCATCACGCCGCCTCCTTCACCGCTTTGACCACCTTGTCCGCGGCGTCGGCGAGGTCGTCGGCGGAGGTGATGGCGAGGCCGGAGTCGGCCAGGATCTGCTTGCCCAGGTCGACGTTGGTGCCTTCCAGGCGGACCACCAGGGGCACCTTCAGGGCGACCTCCTTGGCCGCGGCGACCACGCCTTCTGCGATGACGTCGCAGCGCATGATGCCGCCGAAGATGTTGACCAGGATTCCTTCGACGTTGGGGTCGGAAAGGATGATCTTGAAGGCCGTCGTCACCCGCTCCTTGGTGGCGCCGCCGCCGACGTCGAGGAAATTGGCCGGCGCGCCGCCGTAGAGCTTGATGATGTCCATGGTCGCCATGGCCAGGCCGGCGCCGTTGACCATGCAGCCGATGTTGCCGTCGAGCTTGATGTAGTTGAGCTCGTGGCGCGTGGCCTCGAGCTCCATCGGGTCCTCTTCGTCCTCGTCGCGCATGTCGGCCACGTCCTTGTGGCGGAAGAGCGCGTTGTCGTCGAAGTTCATCTTGGCGTCGAGGGCGATCACCTGGCCGTCGCCGGTCACCACCAGCGGGTTGACCTCGACGATGCTGGCGTCCAGCTCGGTGAAGGCGCGGTACATGGCCATGATGAACTTGACGGCCGCGTTGACCTGCTTGCCTTCCAGCTCCAGGCCGAAGGCGATCTGGCGGGCGTGGTAGGGCATCATGCCGATCGCCGGGTCGATCGCGACCTTCTTGATCTTCTCGGGCTGCTTCTCGGCGACCTCGTCGATGTCCATGCCGCCTTCGGTCGAGGCCATGACCGTGATCCGGCTGGTCGCCCGGTCGAGCAG
>JAKSBE010000321.1 GCA_022361275.1 Kiloniellales bacterium | reverse complement strand
GCGCACATTCAACCTGTCGGCGGCCCGGGGCGGTCGCCGGCACTATGGAGACGAGGGCGAGGGCCTCGACACGATGCAGCACAGCGATGAAGCAGCGGCGGCCAGCGAGCTCGCGGCAATGGGACACCAGCTCGCGGCCCTCTCAAGGCCGCGCTTGCCGATCTCGAGGCGGATGCCGGCGCGCTGCCTGAGCACCGCCAAATCTCACGGGAGGCTGACGAATAGCTTGGTGGTCAGGTGAGTGAACTTCGCAAAATGGACCATATTGGATTCAAGCCTACCAGCTTTGTCAGGAGGTTCGCCGAGCGCGAGATCCGAACCCGCCTCGTCGTCATGCTCACTTCGACCGTAGAGGTTCCGCTCGTGGACCTGCGCGGCGACGGCCCGATCCGCATCGGGGCGCCGACGGTTTTCTATATTCATTGATGTTCACCGGCGCCTGCCGCTGAGAGGACATGGCGGCGCGAGACGACGTCGAGAGCGATCACCTCGACCTTGACCGACTTTCCGTTCCCCGAGAGGCGTAACGGTGATGTCTCCGTGACTTGATCCCGGTCGCTGGCCTCTATCTCGTCCAGCTCAGTATCCCCCTGGCCAAAGAAGTCATCGCCCTTGATGACGCGGCTCTATCCCAGATCGTCGGCACCGACGGCGATCATGTCCTGCGCGCGCTCGGTTGCGGCCTGTCGGCGCCAATCTTGCTTGTTCACACCCTGCCCCTGCACTATCGCTGGCGATCGCCGCCGCCCCGCTTCGGCCCGGCCGCCGGCCCAGGACGGCCTTGTGTCGGCGCACGGGCCTTGCCAGCGACCTTAGCGGCCAAGTCGGCCGCGGCCGCCCGTCGTGCGGGATCCTTGATCGAGTCCGCCGCTTTCAAGGCTGACGCCGCGACTCGCCCGGCCTGCTGCGTCGTCTTCGCCATTCTCGACCGCTGCTCCAGGTTCGCTAAGGACCGGTGCGCCCAGGCCGGCGCCTCGGTCGCCATCGAACGGACTTGGCCGCGCTCGACTTCAGCGACCAGTACGTAGGGCGTCGCGCTCCGCGAATTGTCGAGGATCACCGCCGAATCGGCGATCCGGGACGCCGGCGCCAGGTTGTCGAAGCTGCGATCGAAGCGCCGCCGTTGATCCGCCGCCGGCAACGCATGGCCGCCCTTCTCAACACGGTCATCGACCCGGGCTTGAGACACCGCCAGGTCCTCGACGCCGATGTAGATCATCCGAACCGTGAAGCCGGCCGTCTTCGCCTCCTTCATGAGCGTTTTCGCCCAGGCGCCCGTCAGGGTCGTCTCCTGGGTGAAGCTCTC
>JAKSBE010000002.1 GCA_022361275.1 Kiloniellales bacterium | reverse complement strand
GTTTGCTAAACCGTTATACGGTGATAAGCCGTATCGTGGGTTCGAATCCCATCCCCTCCGCCACCCTGGAACAAAAGTGCGAACGCCGTTCGCCGCCGTTTCTGCGCCATTTGAAGACGTCAGCACCCGCAGCAGGGTGTTTTTCGATCCCATGATCCGGACTTCGCGTTCGGAGACCTCGACGCGCTGCGCAAGCGCGCGCAGATGATCCCGCCGATAGCCGCCGTCGCTACCCCGTATCCGGCGGCGCGCTGCCTTGGCGAATTTGTCCAGTTGGGTCGCGGTGATGATCTGCCCGGCGTTCTCGACGGGGCCGCCCTGGAGCGCTCGGCGTCGATCCGCGCCTGATCGCGCGTCGCCTTCAATTCGTCCTTCTTCAGGGTGCGCGACAGGTTGGATTCGGCCCGGCCGGCGACGAAGGCGGTCTGCGTCGGCTTGCCGGGTGCGATGTGGTGCCATTCGATCCGATTGTCCTGCTGCCACTCCAGGATCGCGTTCGAGGTGAGCACGGTGCCATAGCACATCAGGAAGGGTACTCGGTGGAGGCCATGACCGTCCGTGGAGCCCATCAAGAGCTCAAGCGGGCGGTCATGGCCGGGCCGCGGGTCTCTAAAGTGATTGTGTTCCATCGCACACTTTGGAGGCAGACCGACCATGACCAAGCATCAGCCTACGCCGCGGGACGCGGCGCTGGTAGCCATCGATATCGCCAAGCACCGCAACGAAGTCCTGATCGAGCTTCCCGGCCGCGGCCTTGCGCGTCTGCCCTTCTTCGAGCACCCGGCGCACCAGTTCGGCTCGACTGTGCGGCGTCAGGCGGGCATTCTGGTGGATGTCCATTCGGTCCTCCGGGAAAGCGGATGTCTGAGCAACTTCAGCTTCCTCGCTCAGGGCCGAATGGACAGCCTATTGAGAGATCACAGGTAGAGCTTCTTCCAGTTGACGTGGAAGTTCCCGCGCTTGAGCAGAATGTGTAGACGGCGATAACCGAACCGCCGACGTTCGCGCGCCAGCTCGCGCAGCCGCCTGCGCAGGACATCATCGTTCGGCCGCCCTGATCGATAGCGATAGACCCGCGGATCGATCCCGGCCAGCGAGCAGGCTTGGCGCTGCGCGTACCCCTTCTTCCTGATAGCCCAGTCCACGGCCTTTCTCCTCGAACCGGGCGTCAGAAGTTTTTTCCGACCATCTCTTTGAGCG
>JAKSBE010000027.1 GCA_022361275.1 Kiloniellales bacterium | reverse complement strand
TCAACAGAACAGGAACAGCTCAGACCCAAAACAGCCGCCAAACCCGGTAACCCTCACGCGCGACCGCAACAAACACCACGACAGACAATCATAACGAAGACCAAACCAAATCAACTCCGTGAGATATACGGGCTAGTCCCGAAACGGCTGCGCCGTAAGCGTCGATCCGGGACGCCGCGACCATCGCGTCGGCCAGCCGCGCCACGCTCTCCGGATCCAGCAGCGACTGGGTTTCGCGGGTGGCCGCGATCACCCGCGCCGACAGCGCATCCGAAATGCGGTGGCTGCCCGGCACGTCGGGGCCGTCGCCGGCCAGCTCGTAGCGTTGCGCCGTCAGGTCGCCGGCCAGCGCGTACTTGAAATCCGGCAGCCCCGAGAAGCCGACGGCCCGGCAGAAGCGGACGATGCTGGCAGGGCCGCTGTCCGTGGCGACGCCGAGCTCGCTGGCGGTCTGGCCGGTGACCAGGTCGGGATTCTCCAGAACGTATTTCCCGATCCGCTGCAACGCGGGCGGCAGGCTCGCAAGGCGGGCGCGCACAAGCGGCAGCGCCCGGAACGGCTTGTGCTCGGCACCCGTCTCGCTATCGGGCTGTGTCGTTTCGTCCGCCACCGTGTGCTCCTTCTTCAACTCAAGAGGTCCGACGTCTCTAGCCGGGCATCATACAGGGCCGATACACTTCGCCCGGTACTGCGCCGCGATTTCGCCCGCCGTCGCGAACCAGACGTCGCGGCAGTCCCCGAGACGCGAGAGCGCCCGCCGCAGGTAGGCGATCCGGTGCGGCGCGCCGATCATTCAGGGGTGCAGGCCCAGACAGAGGAGTCGGCCGGCCGGCTCACTGTCCGACAGCTCATCGGCGGCCTCGGCGACAAGATCGGGGTATTGCCGCAGCGGCACGCGCCGCGCAGGCCGGCCGCGACGCAGCCGAGACCATGCTCTGCTGGAAGTCTGCCGCACGCGTCTCGTCATCGACGACGACGTTCGGCACCGTATCGTATTGAAACACCGCCCCGTCATAGCCGTAGTCGTGAAAGTGGACGATCACTTCCGCTTCGTCGATCAGGACCACGGCATAGAACGGCGACTCGTAGCACCGTAGAGGCTGGTCGCTGTCGAGGCGCAGCGCGAACTGCGACACCGTGCTGCGGAGGATCGTAAAAGGTATGCCCCGCCAGGAGCCCGCAACCGGCCGGTGGGCATGGCCGAGAAACATATGCCGTATGTTCCGTCCATCCAGCAGCGCCGCGAGCCTGTCCGCGTTCTTGAGGGAAAGGCTGTCGATCAGCTTGATCCCTATGGGAAAAGGCGGGTGGTGCATGAAAAGGAACACCGGCGCCGCACCGCCCTGCTCGAGCTGACGTGACAGCCAGGCCAAGCGGCGCTCGCACAGTTCACCCCAATGCACGCCCTGCACCAGCGTGTCCAACAGCAGCAGGCGCCCCGCCGGGGTCTCGACGACCGACTGCACGAATCCCGTATCGTCGACCTCGACATCGCGAAACACCGCGCGAAACCTCGCGCGGTGATCGCCGTTGCCGAGACAGAGGCGGTAAGGCACGCGCAGCTCCGCTAGACAGGCCTTGAGCTCTTCATAGGCGGCGCTTTGTCCCAAGGCTGCGAGATCGCCGGTGATCACGACCCAAGCCGCGTCGCCGTGCTCCGTATTGATGCTCTCGACCGCTGCCTCCAGGCGTCGACGTGGCTGACAGCCGAGGTGGCCGATGCCGGGCGGCGTGAAGTGGAGGTCGGTGAGGTGGATCAGCTTCAGCATGGGTCCCCTTCTCGTCCATGGCTCCTCCCGTATCAGAATGATATTCCATATATGTGTCAAAAATTTGAAACAGCATTCTGATACGCAAGTGGCTGCTGGTACGGCGGGACAGCCGTCCTGCCTATCTTGCTTCGGGAGGAGAGGATGAAACGTCGAACCTTCTTGGTGTCGTCGGCGGCCGCGGCGGCAGCCTTGGTCAGCGGAAGCAGACCCCTGCAGGCCGGACAGACGGCCGATATCCGGCTTTCGTTCCGCGGTGGCGGCGACTTTCCCGCCACCGTGCAGGCGATCATCGACGCTTTCAACGAGCGGCAGCCCGATGTTCGAATCGAAACCCAAGCGCCGGCACAGGACTGGGACGAGCAGTTCCAACGCACCATGCTCGATCTGCAAACGGACAGAGCGCCCGAGCTCGCGATGCAATCCTACAACCGGGTTCGGCTGGCCGCGGAGCGCAAAGCCGCGCAGCCTCTCGGTCCGTTGATCGCCAAAGAGCGGAACTGGGAGGCACTTGGCTATACGGATGCGCTCATGAGCATGGCAGAGCATGCGGGACAGCAATGGGGACTACCGCTCGCCATCTCCAACCCGGTGATTTTCTACAACGAGGATCTGCTCGATCAGGCCGGCGTCGACCTCGCCGGGCTCAACCGGAATTGGGACAACGTCGTCGCCGCGGCCGAAAAGGTGACCGCGCTGGGCGACGACAACATGGGGTCGTTCTTCGACTATACGGCCGATGGGAACTGGATGTTCCAGGCCCTGCTCTTTTCGCTCGGCGGCCGCATGATGTCCGACGGCGAGAGAAAGATCGCGTTCGACGGGCCCCTGGGGCGCGAAGCCTTGCGGATCGTTCAGGGTTTCGGCGAAGCGGGGCAGATCGACATGACCCGGAAGCAGGCCGATCAGATGTTCATCTCCGGGCGCGTCGGCATGTTCTTCACCTCGTCCCGCCGTCTGGGAAACTATCAGAGAGCGGTCGGCGGCCGTTTCCGGCTCGGCGCCGTACCGCTGCCCGCCCCCTCCCCGGAAAGCCGCGTGCCGGTCGGCGGCGGATTCCTCAGTCTTACGACGGGCGACGCGGACGCACAGCGCGCCGCCTGGGCGTTCATGACGTTCGCCACGGGCCCGGTCGGACAGGCCATCGTCGTCGAGCGGACCGGCGCGGTTCCGGGGAACGCGTTGGCGGTCGACCGGCTGGCCGACTTCTACGCCCGGAACCCGCAAGCCAAGGCGGGTCTCGATCAGTTGCCCCGCATGGCCGCTTGGTTCACCTTCCCGGGCCCGAACGCCATCAAGATCACCGAGGTGATCTTCGAACATCTGCGCAGCGTCATCACGCTGCGTCGGCCGCCCGACGCGGTTCTGGCCGACATGCGCAGGGACGTCGCCGCGCTTCTGCCTGCGTGACATCGGCGCCTCCTGCGGTCAAACGGCTTTTCCATCCGAAGGGACGAAGGCATGGCGAACAGCACGGCCGCTGCGGCCTGGAACGAGATCTGGTCCACGCCGGACGGACGCAAGGCCTGGCTCGAACCGGAGCCTGAGGTCGCGGCTCTGGCGCGGGAGCGTTTCGCGCAACATGGTGCGCACCGGGCGCTGGATCTGGGATGTGGGGTCGGGCGGCATGCATTGGAGCTGGCGCGCATCGGCTACGACACGTCCGCGACCGATCTGGCGCGCGTTGGCCTCGATGAGCTCGAGCGGGCCGCCAAGGCGGCGGGGCTGACGGTCACGGTCAAGGAAGCGGCGGCGACCGAACTGCCGTTCGGCGACGCGAGCTTCGACTACGTCCTCGCCTACAACGTGATCCATCATGGAGACCGCGATGACGTACGATCATCTCTGGCAGAGGTTCGGCGCGTCTTGCGGATCGGCGGCGTGTTCCAGGCCACCCTGCTGTCACGACGGAGCGCGGCGCGGTCGACGGGCATCGAGGTCTCGCCGAACACCTATATATGGCAGGAGGGCGACGCCGACCACCAGCATCCGCACTACTTCTGCGACGGCCGGGATCTGAACGCCTTCCTCGGCGACTTCGAATGGCTCTCCCTCGAAGACCGCCAGGTCAGGGACCGGCCCGACTACCGCCATTGGCACTTCGCCGCGGAGCGCCGGACCTGAGCCGAGCGCCTCTCCTGAGGTTCAGGGCTTCGACATGCAGAGTGCGGCGCTTCCGCTTCAGACGACACCTCGAAAGCAGGCGATCGCGTCAGCCTGCCGACGCTCCAGCGCGTGGACACGCCCGAGACCGGACCATGCGCGTGGATCGTCCGGGGCGAGGTCGATGGCGGACTGCACCGTGTCCCTGAAAGCATCGTGTGCCTTTGGAGCCGTTGATGGGGCGATTGTCGGCGTTTCCGACATCAGAACTTGACCCGCCCTCTCACCACAAACGACCGTGGCGCGCCGTACTGGCTTAGCCTGCTACTGAATAGCGGCCGCTCGATGTACTCGGCGTCCAGCACGTTCCGGACGTAGATCGAAAGCTCTGCCTTCTCCAAGCCGTTATAGAACGCGGTAAGATCCACGCGCTCGTGTCCGTCGACGGTGGCGTCGTTGTCGTCCAGCACGGTTCGGTCCCCGATCGCGAAAATGCCTCCGCCGAAGCCAAGACCCTTCAGTGGCCCGGACTGTAACTCGTAGGTCGAGAATAGGCTGACCTGCCAGGGAGCTGAGAACCGAGGGCGATTGCCGAAATTGGGGTCGTCGCGCTCGGTGAATTCAGCGTCCAAGAGCGTACCGGCGAAGCTCAGGTTCCAGCCCGGAGTGGTTCGCCATTTACCTCCAGCTCAAGTCTATCGCTGCGTTGCACGCCAGAGGAGACGCTGAAGCGCGTGTTGTTCGGATCGGGAATTGGGACGTTCGTACGGTCCAAACGGAAAGCTGAAAGGGTGACCCCAAGTCGAGCGTCGAAGAACGAGGATGACCTGTCCATATGCGCCGAATTCGTTCCGTTCAAAGAAAGTGTCTTGATCGGACCCGCCCGGCCCCAGTATGTCCGCCTGGCTCAACGCCGGGAAGCTTGAGAAGTTCGCCGCATAGATGCTGCCGACGCCCAAGCCGTTTTAAGAGAACTGTCGATCCTCGGTGCGGCGCTCTGCGTCGACTCCGACCAAGAGCTGATGTTCCCGGACAGCTTGCCGTCCAGGCGCAATTCCCCGGTGAAGGTGTCGGTCACGCTATTGTCCACGGTGCTGTAAATGTAAGTGTTACCGCCAGCATAGATGCCGAAGGCGTAGCGATCTTCAAATGGACGGCTGTCAACGCGGTTGTAGTTCAGCCTCAGCGTCGCAAGCCAGTCATCGGTAATGTTGTGGTCGAGCTGTGTCGAGGCGAAGAAGACATCGTTGCCGTTGTCGTCCAGATCAGGCGCAACAGCGTTGTATTGGGAGATCGGCGTGTTGGGTGGGACAAATTCGTCATCCCGTAGGACGAGGCCTGTGCCCGGATTCGGGACATGGCGATCTCGCTGATAGGTGACCTGCGCGAGAACACGGGTGTCGTCCGTTAAGTCGATTTCGAGGCTTGGTGCTACTACAACGACATTGCTTTCGACCTCGTCCACGAAGCTATCGCCCCAGTTCTGATACAAACTTAGCCGCAAAAAATGCGATTGCGTCGCATTCGCTCTCAAGGAAGAGACGAAGCTCGGCGCCGGATGTCCCAGGAAAAGAGCAGCTTTTTTGGCGGTCGCCTCAGTCGCCCGAAACGATGGTGTTCCAGGGCGTCACTTTGCGGACCGAGACGCGATAGGGGCTGGCAAGCGATCTCAGCGCTTTTTGAGGGTTTTCAAGGTCGAACACCCCGGTCACGCGCCGGTCCGCGACCGACCGGCCGATGAGCGTGATCGTTCCGGGATGATAGCGGTCGACCGCGTCCACCACATCGGACAGGCGCGCGCCGTGAACGATGAGCCGCCCGCTGCGCCAGCCGCCCATGAGGGCGGGATCGACATCCGTCATCAGGACCGCGCCGTCCTTCCGGTCGATGGCGAGACGCTGGCCGGGCTCCAGTGTCTTTTTCAGCGGCGTCTTTCCCGGCCGCTCGACCTCAACCGAGCCGCGCGCAATGCTGATCTTTGCCGTACAGCTTTCGCTCTTGCCCACGGCAGGCAGCGAAACGATCTGGCACCTGATCTTGCCGGCCATCACGCTCGGCACGTCCGGTGCCGGCACGATCGCCCGCTTTCGTCGATCGGCTGTCCTCGAGACGCTCGAGCAGCCCTATATGCGTGCGGCGCGCGGAATGGCGCTGTCGGCGCTGGAACGCGGCTATGTCAGCGCGGTGCGAAGCTACGGGGCCGGGCCTGTCTGGCTCTATTGGCGTCACATTCTACCCAATGTCGTCAGTGCGTTGATCGTCAATGCGACCCTGAATTTTCCCCAGACCACCCTTCTGGAAAGCTCGTTGAGTTTTCTCGGGCTGGACATTCAGCCGCCCATGACAAGCCTTGGAAACATGCTCGGATACGGGCGGGAGTACCTGCTGACCGCATGGTGGATCGCGGTCATTCCGGGCGTTGCGATCTCGCTTACTGCATTGGCCGTCAGCATTCTGGGCGACGAGCTGCGCGACCGGCTCGACCCGATGTTAGCCGACAAGCGCGCGATCTGAGAATTCCGGCGCGCGGACGGCGAAAAATCATGATGAGGGCAGGCACGTGGGAACGGATCAAAAGCTGTCCGGGCACCAAGCCCGGCCAGGCGCCGAAGTCGCACCCCCTGGCAGCAGAAATCTCTTGCCTCATGATCCGGATGCAGGGGAACAGATCAGAAGAGTGCCGAAGCAATCTGGCGCCATGAGGCGCCTGCAAGACGCCCCTCAGCCCTGAGGTCCTATCGACTTCCTGCGCCGCTTTTCGGTCTACGAGCGCGGCGAGGTTGGGGTTGGGGGGCCTGGCTCTGGTCCTCGCCGCCTTACCCTGGCTTGGCGTGGCCGATCCCACGTGCAGATCTGACCACGCCGGGCCCCGGAGGGCTCGGAGGCTTGGCGCGCGTTTGTCTTCCGGCAGGCAAGAGCCGGCCCAGCATCACTCAATGATATGTATTATATCCTATTTATTCTATCTTTAGTAGTAATACTAATAAAATAATTATGGCTAAAGAGGTAATTCTCTCTTAAGGGCTGTATAAGACATTTGGCATTCTCGGCTGGCGTTTCCCAGTAGGCCGGGCCTGAGCAAGAGCCGATTCGACGCCAGACGCGCGGTGAGTCGGTCCAGCTCCAGCCGTCTTTTGCCTTTTGTATGCAACGAAGGAATCCGACATGTCGTCTCCCGCAGATCCGAAAAGCAACCGCTCCCACAAGCCCGCTATATCGTCTGGACCCGCGGGCTTCAGCCTCTCCTTCGACGACCTCAAGCTGGGCAAGAAGATCGGCGCGGGGATGGGGATCATCCTCGCCTTCCTTGTGGTCGTCGGCGTCGTGGCCGTGCTCGGTCTCAGTGGCGGCAACTCGAACTTCACGGAGTACCGCTCCATTGCACGCCAGACCAACCAGATGGGCCGGCTCCAGGCCAATCTGCTGGAGGCGCGCCTGGGCGTGAAAGACTTCATCCTGAAGGGCTCGGACGAGGCCCGGCAGAAGGTGCAGCAACGCATGACCACACTTCGGACCCTCATGGGCGAGACGAAGGAACTTGTCACTGATCCAGCGCTCCTCGCCGAGATGGACACCATCTCCCAGGAGGTTGACGCGTACACGGCCGCCTTCGATCAGGTCGTCCAGTTCCGAGTCGAACGCACCGCTCTGGTCGACCGGCTGAACGAGCTGGGCCCGAAGGGCGAGCGGGCGCTGACCGAGATCATGAAGAGCGCCCACGATGACGGCGATCCCAGCGCCAGCTATATGGCCGGGATGACCCTGCGGCACCTGCTGCTGGCCCGGTTCTATGCCAACCGCTTCCTGGTCACCAACGAGCAGGCCCACGCGGATCGGGCGGTCAAGGAGATGACCGGGTTCGGCCAGATCGCCGAGCGGATGCGCGACGAGCTGCAAAACCCGATCCGGCGCAAGCTGGCTGCTGAGGTCCTCGAAATCGCCGATGGCTATCGCAAGGCCTTCGACGAGGTGACCAAGGTGATCTTCGAGCGCAACGGCGTGATCGCCGGCACCCTCGACAGGATCGGCCCCTTGATCGCCGACTGGACCGAAACCGTCGCGCTGGAGAACAAGAAGCGGCAGGACACCCTGGGGCCGGAGGCCACGGCTGCAATGAAGACGGCCAAGTGGACCGGCATCGTGACCTCTCTGGTTGCGTTCCTGCTGGGGGCGGTCTTCGCCTTCGTCATCGGACGGGCGATCTCGGGCCCGATCGTCGCCATGACCACGGCCATGGGCGAGCTGGCCAGGGGCGACCTGAACGCCGAGGTGCCGGCGGTCGGCCGGCGCGACGAGATCG